>CAMUYT010000106.1 GCA_947164955.1 uncultured Bacteroidales bacterium
CTCAACGGCCAAGACGGCTGGATCACCAGGCCCCACAGCGCCGGCAATGGCGGCAGGTACCTGTACACAGGCTATTTCGCCTACTTCTTCAACAACACGCCTTGGCAACCTACGCCCGACGAGACCATCGGCGTGTTCTCCACCTGCTCAGGCACGAGCTACGGCGACATCGCCACCCGCAGCATCGCCGAATACGGCTTCGACTTCAGCACGGGCGGCATCATCGAAGTGGAATGATTTTTGCAACAATTGTAGAGACGCGCCATGGCACGTCTCTACAATGTTTCACCTAAAAACCCAACCCATTATGAAAAAACATCTATTCTTCGCCCTCATCCTTTTTCTCGCCATGCCTGCCATGGCACAACAGGCGTCGTCGGCCAAAGTCAGGCACGGCGGAGGCCCTCATCCACAAAACACGACACTGACCGTCGTCGCCGAACGGCACCAAAGCTTTTGGCTTTATGTTGACGACGTACTTCAGAACGAGCAGCCCGTCCGTTCCATCTGCATTCGAAATCTATGGGACGACAGCTTCTACATCCGTGTGGAGCTCAACAACCAGATGCAAAACTGTGTGGGTCAATTCGTCGACCTTCGGCAGTCACAAACACTCGGTGTCGTGCATGCCGGCAAATACTACGGTTTGGAATACACACAAAGCCATGTGCGTCCCGAGCTCACCATGGACCTGATCACGGCACAAGTCCCAGTTGTGCCCAACATCACGCCTGTTGAGCCACCCATTCCACCCGTATCCCATGGAATGAGTCCCAAAGACTATGACGATGCCCATCGCATGATTTCGAACGAAAAATTCGACAGCACCAAATTGAACATGGCCAAGCAAGTCGTCGCCAGCAACCCGATGACAGCCGCCCAAATCGCCAACATCTGCAAGCTTTTCTCCTTCGAAAACAACAAGTTGGAATTTGCGAAATACGCCTACTCCTTCTGCACGGAGAAGAACAAATACTACATGCTGAACGAAGTGTTCACCTACGACTCGTCGAAAACCGAGTTGAACGAATACATCAATGGGTTGTAATATTACAACCTCTTAGAAACAAAAAAAGACCGCAGTTTTGCGGTCTTTTTTTTCGTTGTGGTACTTCCGTTTAGAATCTGAAGCGGAAGCCCAGCGCGCCGGCATAGCCGAATCCTGTTGCAGCACCCAGGACATCCCATTGTGGACGGAAGTCAAGGGTGATTTGGAAAGGCACAGCTTGGAAGTTGTACTCTAAACCAGCTTGGGCAAGGAAGCCAAGGCCGAAGTTACCCTCAGAGTAACCGTTCCAGATACCAGCGTTGGCACCGATACCGGCAAACCAACCCAGGTTGTCGACGATACCACCCATCCATTGGTAAACGGCTGAGAGGTTGTAGTACTGATAGGTGTTGTGCTTGTTCCAACCCAGATCCAGTTCCAAACGGTTGTTGGCATTGAAGCCGTGTTGAAAAGACAGTTCAGCGCCATAGCTGCTACCAAAAGCGCCACGGACACCGATCCAATTCTGAGCGTTTGCAGCAAAGGCCAAGCCGAACACTGCAACCAGAATAAGAGCAAATTTCTTCATTTTTGTGAAATTTAAGATTAGTAATTAATGTTTATTTAGGTCTTTCTTGTCGTTTTCGAAGTGCAAAAGTAGGAAAAAAAATGAAAAGCAAATAAATTTCTCTCTTTCATTCCTCATAGACCACATGCAAAAGCACGTCGCCAATCATGCCAAGTGTTGCTTTGTCAATGTGTTCCAAGTTGTCGTTCACGGTATGCCACACATCGGGGAAGCACTCGTTGATACTGTTAGGCTGCAAGTCGATGATGTCGATGGTGGGGATGCCTGCGATTTGGTTCATGGGGATATGGTCGTCGCTGATCATCGTGCCAAGTTCGTTGCTGAAATACTGACGGTAGCCCAAGTCGGCGGCGCGACGCCACACCTTGTTGCTCACCCAAGCGGCATATCCCTGCGAGTAATACTCTTTGGGGAAGTTGGGATGGCTTCCACCCACCATATCGAGCAGGATGCCGTAATAGGCCTTGTAGCCATAGACATGCGGGGTCTTCGACCAATATTGTGAGCCAAGAGCCCAGAAGTTGACGCGGTCGTCATAGTACTTCTCAGCCTCATCTTGGTGCGGGCCATAATCCTCAAGGTCGAAAAGGACAATGTCGACACCCAGATGGTCGGGCAAGGCCTGCAAATGGAACTGACGGGCACATTCGAGCAGTACCCCTACCCCACTGGCACCATCGTTGGCGCCGTCGATAGGCGTGCGCGAGTTGGCCGCGTCGGGATCGTGGTCGGCGAAGGGACGTGAATCCCAATGGGCGCACAACACGATGCGTTTCTTGGCCTCGGGATTGAACACACCGACAAGGTTCTTGCCGTCAATGCCACGGCCGTCGAAAAGACGGGTACGGAACTCTTGGACGATGACCGTGTCGGCATATTCGCCAAGTGTTGTGGTAAGCCATTCCGCGCATTCGGCATGGGCTTGGGTTTCGGGCACACGTGGGCCAAATTGGGTCTGCTTGGCCACAAACTGATAGGCTGAGTCGGCGTTGAAACCCGGCACCACGACGGGTTTCTTGGGCTTTTCGATAGCAGTTGGTGTTTCTTTAGGCTGCTTTTCGCCGCACGACGCCAAAAACAAGGCCACAGCGATTATTATAAGGCTTTTCTTCATTTCGAATCGTTTTGGGCTGCAAAGGTACAATTTTCTGCTGAAATGGCTATTCTTCTTTGACAAGATGGACATCACATTGCGGGAACGGGATGGCAATGCCATGTTCGTTCAACGTATTGTAGATCAATTCTTTGGCGCGGTCTATATAAGCTACACGCTCGGCCACGAGCACCTGCTGTTTCACGGCTATGGTCACCGCACTGTCGTCCATCTCTTCCACAGAGATGCTGACACCACGCTTTGCGTCAACGATATCGCGCCCGAAAGTGTCTTTGGCTTGCAGGGCCGTCAAAGCCTCGCCCAATATCTCGCGAACATATTGGATATCAGTGCCATAGGCCACACCAACAGTAATCTTGACAAATTCATAGCCATGGTTGCGCGTGAGGTTGCTAAAGTTCTTCGCGAACAAGGTGGCGTTGAGAAACGACATCTCGGCGCCATCAACGGTCTCGATTTCCGTGCTTTGGTAACCAATGTGGGTGACCTTACCGCGGATGCCGTCGCACACGATCCAGTCGCCAATGCGCAGTCGGCCCGACATGAGTTGGATGCCATAAATGAAGTTGTTGAGGGTGTCCTTGAGGGCAAAACCGATACCAGCAGAGAGGCCGCCTGCCACAAGGCTCAGCGAACTGGTGGGGATGCGCAGCGTCAGGACCACGACGACAACATAAGTGAACCAAACCAAGACGCTGATGATACTGTTGCCCAACGACAGGTTGATTTCGTTGTTACGAATGGTCTTACGATGGTTTTTCTTCATGAAGATGGCATAACGCACCTGCTGCCAGATGGCATGCATGGCCCGGTTGATATAGCGAAACACGAAGAACAGACTGACCAGGACCATGATGCCATGGAACGAGAGCCGGAACGTGGCCGCCCCACTGTCGTCGACCAATTCAACGAAGTTGTGGTAATAGATGTTGTTGTACAAATCCTCGAAATCGAACACATCCAATGCGAGATGAATGCAGAACGGTATCGACATCAACGCCATCACAGGGAGCACCACGTCTTTGACCAAATCATAGAACCAAGTGGCGCCAAACATGAGGGTCTCCTTGCCCGGACCAGAGACGAAATTGATACGCGAACGATAATCGTTGATACGTTGCGTCATGCGTTTTTTGCGGTATTGGACAATCAAATGCAAGATGACATAGAAGGCATGGATGGCCACCAGCTGGAAATACCACCAAATCAAGACCAGCAGCGAGGCGAAAATGTAGCCCGCGACAGCCACGGCCAAGGCAGCGCCAATGGCCAACAACGAAGTCCAACCCAGAAGGCGGTCGCTGCGATCCACTTTCTTGGTATTATGCAGACATGCAAGAAGTTGCCACACGAAGAAAGCGATGAGCACAAGCGGAAAGACGAAGTTCATCAACGTGTTGGGCATAAAGACCACCCGAAAACCGATGACGACCAATGCCAAGCAGAACGTGGGCAGATACAGCCTCACGCCATATTTCAACTGTTTCGGCTTCAAGCGGATAAAGAGCGCGATAAGGATGACCGCCAGCAGCCAAAGGAAGGTGTTGGTGAGATGAGCGGCGATATGGAGCAAGCCATCGCCACCAATGGTGCTGTTGACAATGATGGTGACGAAAACGGCAACAATCAAAGAGATGAAATGCCGGTGTTCCTTACCCACCTCTTTCAACGGCTTGAGATAACGGAAGACGGGGATGAGCAGGAGGGCGATGACGAACCAAATGGCCATCAACTCGATGACAAACAAAACGATGATGAAAACCTGTAGCGAATACTCCAATCCCGACTCAGAGGCCTTCGTCGGACGACCTTTTTTGAACAACGAATCAAAGGAAACGAGGTCGTATTTCTCGCTCGCGTCGCCCATGGCTTGCCTCCAATAATAGCCCGGACGTCTCATTATGGAAAGCCAAGGAGTCTGTCCCTCCACGAAGATGCGGCTTTGCAACACTTGGTAGTAGTCGTGCGCGTAATCGTAGGTCTCCTTCAGGCGCAGATAGGTCTCGTAATAGTGGATGCTGTCGGCCACCACGACGGCCTTGGTATCGGCATACATCTTCAGCAGTTCGCCGGCATAGAAGATACATTGCTCGCGATCGGCCTTGCCTTGCTCGTCCAAGACGAAAGGCACGGCAGAGATGGAATCGGCCATAGCCTTGACTTCCTGATCCAATTCAAGATGCGTCGCACTGAAAAAGAGCGGATTAAGGGAGTCGTAATGGAAGAGCAGACTGTCGGGCACGCCGACTATGGTGTCGAGCTCGGGAGGGAGTCGGCGTAGCGACTCGATGAGGCGGGCGTGGCGCTCCATCTCCACATTGAGGTTGGTGACGATGCGGTCGAAAGGACGGCGGTCCTGGTTGAACTCGTTATATTTCTCCGTGACTCGCTGCAAGGCATAGCTCACGTCGAAGGTGAAGCCTTGCTTTTGTGAATACAACATCAGCGAGAGTTCGTCGCACTCCTTCATCACGTCGATCATTTTCTGGCGTTGTTTCTCATAGTCCTCGGTGAGGCGTTCGCGGTTCTTGTCGATCTGCAGATAGTCGGCGTTCAACTCATTGCGCAACACGCGGAGCGTGCGGTTGAGGTTCTTGCCATAAGAGATGGCAATAAGCGGCACGACTATAGTCAAGAAGGCGGCCAAAAGGAGAAGTCGTTTCTTGTTCATAAGGAAAGTGATATTATTTCTTCTGGTTGCAAAACTACGCTTTTTTTCCATCCGAAGACTAAAAACTTTGCAAGGAATTAGGGGAACACCATAACACATTTATTCCTATCTTTGCAGCCCCAAAACCAAACCATCAATGCGCATCTTGGTCACCATATTGTTTCTCTTCCTTGCCAGTTTCAACGGGTGTGTAAACCACACTGCCACAGTTGAAATGGGAGGCCAAGAGGCAGAAGGCACTGTCCTTTCCGACCAAATGGAGCGCGATTTGATGAACCTTTACAGTGCGGCCACCGACACCCGCAACGCCTTGCAGCAGGAATCTTCGGTGTGCTTCACGGGCTTCAGCGTGCGGGTTCTGCCGCAACGCACCAGAACCATCAGCAATGTCAGCATCAGGCAGGTGCTGCTCTCGACGCACAAACCCGTCATTTCGACGCTGATGCACCATCCTATCACCCAATTAGTTGCGTTCCCGAAGGAATACCACGTGTTCCAGTTGAGACGCATCCTGGTTTAGCGGTTTCCTTTTTTTCATGTTTTTCCCCTTGTAGGAACGCACCGCGTGCGTCCGCAAAAACCGTGTTGGCATTTGCCAAATTGCGGACGCATTGACTCTGTCGAATACTGCGTATTTCAATGCGTCCCTACACCAACAATTCAACAATTAAACAACAAACAAATCAACATAGAAAAATGGAAACGACAAATAAAACCAACGATTTATCAAGATACGAACTGCCCGAACTGAAACGCAAGGGCCTTTTTGGCTGGCAATACACGCCCACGCAATCAGCCGTCAAGAAAAAGGAATACTACCTCACCGACGACGCCGATGTGGTGGAATCCATCCTCGAAAAGCACCAATTCGCCGAGCTGCGCTCATTGCATTGCAAGATGCTCACGCCCTTGGAGCTGTTGGTGGTCGGCGCGAAGGACGGCCAGTTTGCGGCGGCGCAAATCCGCAGGTATGTGCCCTACGAATTCAAGCCCGAATCCGAGATCATGGTCTTCAAAGGCGCTGATGCCGAGGCGTTGCTCAACAACCTGAAAGACGTGAAGCCCGTCGACAAGGGCTTGTGGAAGTGATGGATTTTTTAGGCAGGCCGATTGGCCTGCCTTTTTTCCCTCCTTAACCCAAGGTGGTTTCTTCTAATTTGGCTCAATTAAATTTTTATTCAGCCAAAACAATAAAAACAACACACAAACCGCTATCTTTGCAAGTAACTAAAGTCATATCACAGAAAAAAACGAATATGAAAAACCATTTTCAAAAAGCAATCGGTATTGTCTGCTTGGTAGCATCGATGCTCTGCTTGGTATTGACTATGATGTGCTGTCATAGCGGTATTAATGCTAATAAGAATACTATTCACTACAGCGATATTGAAAAAATTCATATCGGAATGCCACTTGACAGTGTGGTCTTGGAGCTGGGTCAGCCATACGCCTTCAGCAGCGACCTTGGATGTCATGATCTGACGTGTAAGAATCCACGTGTTGTTTCTGAGATTAAAATGACAAAAGGAACGGATGTTGTTCATTATGTAGACAGCATATATCAAGATACGAATTATTGTTGCGAGGCAAATAGGGAGAATATGAGGAACATTGAAAAACACGTCACTCTCGATTATACGGAGGAGCCATCATTTCTAAAGAGCATTTTTAATTCTCCGATGTTTACTTACCCGATGTTGTGGATTCATTTGGACAGCAATTACCGAGTAAGTGAAGTTTATGCGAAATACTACGGAAAGGGATGGGATGAGAAGTGCATATATTCACTATCTGAGAATCCTGCTAAGGATAGTCAGGATAACAACATAGAATTAATAGTAGATACGACTTTGTTCAGAAAGTGTTTCCCAAAATGATATAAAAGCCCAATAGCATTCATATATTGCTAGAGTTTTGTTTGCGTCCTACTTACGTTGTTCTTTCAGAGTTGGAACAAACAAAAAAGGCATAACCAGAAGGAATTTGGTCCGTCAAGCATCGCTAATGAAAAAGTCGCTACAACGTGTTTTTTAAGCATATCATTAGGTCAATGGGAATTATTACCTTGGATTTTTTCGATTTTTGGCAAATTATTACCTTGGATAATTTCATTTTTTGGCATAAAGAGCTGAAAAACAAACTTATATAATCTATCACAATATATGCTGAGAGAATAAATGGAAAACGACTGCCTGTGGTGTACCACTCAACGGCTTTGGCAAAATCTTTTTTTATCTCTTCTCCTTTTTTGTAGCAACCAGCTATCCTGAATTGAGCTTCTACATCGCCTTGCTCGGCCAAAGCTTTCAGTTGTTTGGCAGACATATCCGAATAGGGATTATTCTTTTTAGTGTTTTTCACGATTCGATGCTTTAATATTCCACGAAATGCAATTCAACGCGCCTCCTCTCCTGACGGCCTCCAATGATGGGATGCCGACCACTTCACAGTCTGGCATAGCATTGCTGATTTGTTCAAGAGCTTGCTTATCTTCTTCAAGCCCAAGCTGAGGCA
>CAMUYT010000107.1 GCA_947164955.1 uncultured Bacteroidales bacterium
GATTTCCGGTAAGTTGCATACCATCGCCCGAGTCGCCCGAAAAACGGATGACGACATGTTCAAGGGCTACAACCTTACTTTTTGCTGTCATAATTATTGAATTTGATTATTATATCAATTGATTGATTTCTAACTGATTGACTATTTATTGATATTCGTCCCAATCATGCGGCAAAAGTAAGCAATAAAAAGGTGCGAAACCAAAGAAAACGGCTTTTTATTTTCTCAGGTTTGAAAGAAACCTCAATCAATTAAAAATCAATATTTTACGGTAAATACTTATTTAGAATGTGTAAAAATTTCAAAATCGGGCGCAATGGAATGAAAGTTGTAGTATTTTTGCCGCACGAAAACTCAAAACTAAACTCTAAATTTAAAAACATTATGGCTTACAAAATCACAGACAGCTGCGTTGCTTGCGGCACATGTATCGACGAATGCCCCGTGGGCGCTATTTCGGAAGGCGACATCTACGTCATCGACGCTGACGCTTGCGTTGGTTGCGGAACCTGCGCCGGTGCCTGCCCGAACGAAGCAATCGTTGAGGACTAATCAGAACAGAATGAAACTGCATTAAAAGAAAAAAAGCCTGCCAAAAACAGGCTTTTTTCATTTTTTTGGCAGATTTGAAAAGTTTGGCAAAGTATTTGCTATTTTTGCATCGTTCTTTGAAACAAAACACTTAAACAAATAACTTAATTACTAACTAAAATCATTAAAAAATGAAGAAATTAGCTTTAGCACTTGTGTGCTTCGCCAGCATTGCTTTCTTTGCAAGCTGCACCCAAGAGACCCCTAACCCGACGATTTCCGTCGCCACGCAAGAGGGATTCATCCAAAACAACGACGTCGTTGACGTGCCTTCCACCTGCGTGTTCGGCTTCAACGTTGCCGCCGAGCTTAACGGCAAAGACTTGACCAAGCTGTATGTCACCGTCAGCGATGGCGACACCACCATGACCTGGGCCGACCTTGACCTGACCGCCCTCGCCGCCACGAGAAGCTATGCCTATGTCGACTCCTTGGAACTCCGTAGAGACATTATCGGCCACGTCAACATCAATGCCGTTGTGACCGACGCTGCCGGCAAGACCGCCACTGCCAGCATTGCTATCGACGTCAACGAACCCGCCCAGCCGCTGATTGCCAGAACCTTCACTTGGTACCGCTTGGGCAACACCATCACTGGTCTTGACGAGTATGGCCTGAACTGGAGAGGCAACTATCCCAGAGACACTTACGCCAAGCTTGAGCCCAAAGACGGCGTGAAGCTTTACATCTTCAACTCGGAAGACTGGACCAACACCACCACCGATCTTGAAAAGGCTGCCTTGTTCAACAACGCCCTCGAGACCATGACTCCTGCTGAGAACTATTTCAACGTCAACGTCACTCAAGCCAACATGACGTATGATGACGTTATCGGCACTGTCTTGGCCGACGGCACCTGCCACCTGATTCATGTCACCTCGAGCAAAGCCACTTACCTGGGCACTCAAGGCACTGAAATCACCATTACTGGCGAAGCCAAATAAGGAAAACCTGTTTTCCTGAAAGCACAGAGGGTTGCCCGAAAGGGTGGCCCTCTTTTTGTATTATTACTTCAGATCGGAAACACGAATCTGGGCGGAATCGAGCAAAAAAACATCGAATCCGCCCAGTTTTGATAAAAAAGTGGGCGGAATTGAAGAAAAAATCATCGAATCCGCCCGAAATTTATTATTTTTGCGGCGGAAATCAATTTCGCTATGGCTACTTTAATCGGAAGAGAAAAAGAAACCGCCTTGCTGCGGGAATACATCAGCTCAGACCGAGCCGAGTTCATCGGCCTCTACGGACGGCGGCGCGTCGGCAAGACCTTCCTTGTCAACCAAGTACTGAAAGACCAACTGACATTCTCGGTGTCGGGACTGCTTTACGGCAAAAAGTCGGAACAAGTGGCGGCCTTCCAAATCGCCCTGCGCGAATATGGCTACGAGAAGCCACTTACCAAAAACTGGCTTGAGCTGTTCCATGCCCTGCAAGAGCTATTGAACAGCAAACTCCGAAAAGGCCAGCCCTGCGTCATCTTCATCGACGAGTTGCCCTGCTTCGACCGAAAAGGCGGCACTTTCGTGAGGGCTTTGGGACAATTCTGGAACACATGGGCCTCGCTACACGACGAAGTGAAACTCATTGTGTGCGGCAGCGCTACCTCGTGGATGGTGCGCAACATCATCAACAACCGTGGCGGCCTCCACAACCGCCTTACCCACACCATGCACCTTGCGCCTTTTACGCTAAAAGAAACAGAGAACTACTTGACTTCCAACGGATTCCATTGGACCAGAATGATGGTTGCGCAAACCTACATGATATTAGGCGGAGTCCCCTATTACCTGAGCCTATTGAGAAACGACGAAAGCCTGAGCCAAAACATCGACCGACTGTGTTTCAACAAAGGCGGCGAACTGACCACGGAATACGAATCGCTGTATAAGTCGCTGTTCGACAACGAGAAACCTTATCTGCAAATCATCACACAATTGGCCGCCAACAAAAAAGGGCTCACCCGAGTGGAACTCACCAAGAAGCTGAAAGTCGCCGACAACGGACACCTCAGCCGCCAATTGGAAGACTTGGAGAACTGCGACCTCATCCGCCGCTACCACACCCGCGAGAAGAAAATCAAGACAACGGGCGGCATTTTCCAGCTCACCGACTTTTTCACGCTGTTTCACCTCACTTTTGCCACCAAACAATTTGAGGACGAACAGTTTTGGCTCCATCATCTCGGCACGCCCACCGTCAACACTTGGTACGGCCACGCCTTCGAACGGCTTTGCATGGCACACATCCCGCAAATCAAAAAAGCCCTAAAGATTGATGGCATCGGGACTGAATACTACTCATGGCGCAGCAAGTTGAAAGGCGACAAATCGCAAATCGACCTCATCATCGAACGAGCCGACAAGATGATCAACTTGTGCGAAATCAAATACAGCGAAGGAGCCTATCTGCTTGACAAAGAGGAAGCTGAGAAAATCAGGAAACGCCGTGCTTCGTTCGTCGAGCAAACCGGCACGCGCTGCGGCATCCTTCCCACCCTCATCACTGCCAACGGAGCTTCACAAAACAGCTATGCCGGCGAAATGGCCTTTCAATTGACCTTGGACGACATGTTTGCATGAACATATCATCGGACCTCCTATAGATTCCTAACCGCATCACAAACCCGCGCAGGAATGACATAGGAGGTCAAATCTGGGCGGGATCGAGCAAAAAATCATCGAATCCGCCCAGATTTGATAAAAAAGTGGGCGGAATTGAAGAAAATCTCTTCGATTCCGCCCGAAATGTTGGTTTGTAGGGCGCAATATCCGACAACCGCCATATACAAGTCCCAGAAGCGTTTGCCAGACTTGACAGCCCAACAAGATCATTCCGCCAAAGCGTGGCTAATCTTCCTGTTGATTTGCAGCAGGCGTTTCTCGTCCAATTTAATAACAGCACGGTCGTAGGTCATCAAGCCGTTCAGCTCGGTCTCGCAGTCGGTGGTCTGCGTGTAGACCGCCGCCGAGAAGCCTTGGAAGGCCATCTGATACAGTTTGTTGGCGTATTCCACATAGGTGTCGGTCACCTTTTCTTCGGTGTCGAACTCCACATAGCCCCAGCCTTGGTCTTTCACCCAAGTGTGACCCTCCACCTTGCGTCCGATACCACCATATTCGCCGAGAACGGTGGCACGCGTCGGGTCGTAAAGCACCATCTTCGGGTCGGGATAGTGATGCAAGTCGAGGATGTCGCCGCACTGGTAGAAATTGCCGCCCGATGCAGGGTTGACCAAGCGCGTCGGGTCGAGTTTCTTCGTCATCTCAACGATTTCGGGCGTCTTGAACTGTCCCCAAGCCTCGTTGAACGGCACCCAAACGCCAATGCAAGGCACCGACTTCAGGCTGTTGATGATTTCCGTCCATTCCTTTTTATAGCATTCTTCCGATTCAAGGGTGCGCAGGCTTTCGGGACCTTGATAATATTGTGTCGTCTGCCATTGTGGGCTGCGACCACCGCTCGGCATGTCCTGCCATACGATGAGTCCGATGCGGTCGCAATGATAGTACCAACGCGCCGGCTCCACCTTGACGTGCTTACGAATCATGTTGAAGCCCAAGTCTTTGGTCTTCTGCACGTCGTAGGCCAAAGCCTCGTCGGTGGGTGCAGTGTAAAGCCCGTCGGGCCACCAGCCTTGGTCGAGGGGACCGAAGTGGAAAATTGGGAGGCCGTTCAAGGTGAGGCGCACGATGCCGTTGTCGTCGCGCTTCGTGCCGAAACTGCGCATGGCGAAATAACTGCCCACCTCGTCAATCACCTTTCCTTTGCGCAACACCTTGACTTTCATGTCATACAAAAACGGATGGTCAGGCGTCCAGCGGAGGAAATCCTCTGGCATGTTCACCTCCACAGGCTGTCCGTTGATGGACTTACCCGTGGCCACCAGTTGACCTTCATAAGAGACCTCCACCTGATACAAATCGTCCTTGGTCCGATTGCTGAAATCCACGTCGATACTCACACTCGCCTTGTCGAAATCGGGGGTGGTGACGAGATTTTGGATGTAATCTTCAGGCACGCATTCAAGCCACACCGTTTGCCAGATACCCGTCACCGACGTATAGAAAATGCCACGCGGCTTGAGCACCTGCTTGCCGTGCGGGATATAACTGGCATCGGTCGGGTCCCAAACGCGGACCACCATCGTGTTTTGCTTGCCTTGCAGTGCTTGCGTGATGTCGAAGGTGAAAGGCGTGTAACCACCAGTATGCGAGCCCACTTTGATGCCGTTCACCCACACGTCGGTCATCCAGTCGACGGCGCCGAAATGCAGCAGGATGCGACCGTTTTTCCAATTGGCAGGCACGGCGAAGGTCTTTTGGTACCACAAAGCATTGTCGGGGCCAACCTCCTTTTGCACGCCCGACAGCGACGACTCGATGCAGAACGGCACGAGGATGTCGCCGTCGTAAGATTGTGGTGCCTTCTCCCCTTTCTCAGTGATGGCGTATTGCCATAGCCCGTTGAGGTTTTTCCACTCGGACCGCACCATCATCGGGCGCGGGTACTCAGGCAAGGCGTTTTCAGGCGACACCTGATCGGCCCATTTCGTCTTGATTTTGTCGCCAGCAGGAGCATATTGCGCCATGGCGATGTTGACTAACAGCATAGACAAAAGCAATAGATTGATTTTCATAATATTAAGTTTATATCATCATTCATCTCTTTCATAAAAGCATCGCAAGCGGCAAGCAAGCTATGGATGGCGCGATTCAGGAGGCTTTCCACATCAGTGGCCGCTTCAAGCCGTTGTTCGTAGCAGAGCCACACCGAAGCGCCTTTCTCCTTGCCGTCCTCATAGTCGTAAAGCACCGCCTTCACAACCTTGTAGTTCCAGTTGATATTGTTGCAAGCCATGATGGCTTTGGCGAAATTGTCATCGGTCACATCGAAAATACCAGGAAGGGTGAGGCGGAAAAACATTGGGTCGTCGGCATCGTTCCAAAGGAGGAAATTCAAGCCATCGTAAGTGAAATTCAGGCCTAAATCGCTCTTCTTTGCAACGATGCCATTTGACTTCAAGTATCTAGACACCAATGTCTTAACTAACATGACGACTATTTCTTGTTGAAACCTATGCGCGTCTTGGTGGAATAGGTCGGGTTTTTGTATTTCAGCACGTCGACGAGGATCTTTTGCGAAATCGGCACGTCGTTGTAGGCAGCGGTCATGGCGGCCTCGTTGACGGCTTCCGTGATGTCGCCAGCGTTGAAATCGTCCGACATCTTGGCCAACTCGTCGAAGTCCAATTCCTCGCAGGGACGGTCTTTCAGATGATCCATGAAGATGTCCTTACGCGCCTCGAAGTCGGGCTGCGGCACGAAGAACACGCGGTCGAAGCAACCCACGCGCATGATGTTCTGGTCGATAAGGTCGGGACGGTTGGTGGTGGCCACCACGAGGATGCCCTTCTTCGAACAATTGTTCAACATGCCGAAGAAAGCCGTAATCTGCGGGGTGATGTTACCCTCCTCCCCTTCTCCATTGGGATTGGGCGCGACAAACTCAAGCTCGTCGAAGCAGAGCACGAACGGGGCCTTGATTTCGGCAGCATCGAAAATACGTTGCAGGTTATCGAGCACGCCGTCTTGGTAGATATGCCCCATCTCCACACCTTTGATGATGGAATAATTGAAGCCCAATTCCTCCGCAAAACTCTCAAGCACAAGGCTTTTACCACAGCCAGGAGGGCCATAAAGCAACACACCGTTGATGGCCGGCAGTTTGTAGAGCTTGGCCTTTTCGGGGTTATGCAAGGCAAAGAGCACCTCTTTTCTGAGTTGTTCCTTCAACTCGTCGCGACCTGTGACATTGTCGAAGCCGCTACCAGAGCCCTTCTTGAAGGTGATGACGGGACCGTTGGCAACTTGTTCGTGCGTCTCGGCATGAGATGTGCCATTTTGACCGTCCTCCATCTGTTTGGCCAATTCGGGCATCACTTTCTCCATCAAATCCTGGGCGAACTCAGCCGCCGAACCGAAGCGGTCCTCAGGCTTCTTCGCCAAGGCTTTCAGCAAGATAGCCTTCATATAATCAGGGAGTTTCACATCTTCCGTTTCCAAAACAAGGTCTTGCTTTCTCGCTTTCTTCACCGCGTCGGCAATCTTCTTCTTGTCGCCGTTGAGCGTCCGCAGATCCATCTCCTCCCACGGCGACTTGCCGAACATCAAGAAGTAAAGCAGTGCGCCAGTCGAGAAGATATCGCTCTTCACCGTATACACCGAGCGGAACGTCTCAGGGGCGCGGAAATAAGGCATCAGGTCTTCGTCAACAAAGGTCGGACGACCTTTGACCATGTAGGAGATATGGCCCAAGTCGATGATGGTGGGCATCAGCATTCCGTCATCTAACTCCTGGAGCATGATGTTTGATGGCCGTATATCATTGTGTATCAACGCACGGGAATGGATAAACGACAGACCGCTCAACACACAAAGCGTGATTTGCACCGCATCTTCGAGGTCGAAACGGCCTTCGTTCCTTACGGCATCATAGAGCGACACGCCACGGTAGAACTCCGTGACTAGGTAATGGTAGACCACGTTGCTTTTCTTCACCTCGCCGTTGTCGACATAGCGCACGACATTCTGGTTCTCGTCGGTGTTCAGTTCCTTGCAAAGCTGGATCTCGTAAACTTCCTTACCTTCAAAAAGCTGCTCATGAGGAATGCTTTGGAGTTCGTACACCTTCATGAAATACATCATGTCGTCGGGGCCGAGCACCGTATATGACTCAGCCACTATGCCTTTCTTTATGAACGAGTTGATGACATATTTGCCAATCTTCTCGCCTTTTTTGAATGTTTGCATAAGCAAGGATTTTAAGCGTCAATATTCGCGTAAGTGGCGTTCTGTTCGATGAACTCGCGGCGCGGGCCTACTTCGTCGCCCATCAGCATGGAGAAGATGTGGTCGGCCTCCATGGCGTTCTCGATGGTCACCTGACGCAGCGTGCGGTGGGCAGGATCCATAGTGGTCTCCCAAAGCTGCTCGGGGTTCATCTCACCAAGACCTTTGTAACGCTGCACGTCGTAGCCGCTCACCGTGCCGTTCTTGGTCAGCTCGGCCAGCTTCTCGGTACGTTCCTCGTCGGTCCAGCAGTAGCAAATCGGCTTGGTACCACGTTTGATGAGGTACAAAGGCGGCGTGGCGCAATACACATAGCCGTTTTCGATCAGCTCACGCATGTAGCGGAAGAAGAAGGTCAAGATCAGCGTGGTGATGTGGCTGCCATCGACATCAGCATCGGTCATGATGATGACCTTGTGGTAACGC
>CAMUYT010000108.1 GCA_947164955.1 uncultured Bacteroidales bacterium
AGACCGGCATTGAAAAAGGTGCTGTCCAGAATGTTGTTGAAAACTTCATGGAAGTCGTGAAGAACGCCATGGCAAAAGGCGAAAACGTTTATCTGAGAGGCTTTGGTAGCTTCATCATCAAGACGAGAGCCGAGAAGACTGGCCGTAACATTGGCAAGAACATCGCCATCACCATTCCGGCCCACAAGATTCCGGCTTTCAAGCCTGCTAAGACCTTCATGAACGCTGTCAAGTAAGAAAACAACAAGTAAAATTTTTATATTATGCCAAACGGTAAAAAACACAAAAGACACAAGATGTCGACTCACAAGCGCAAAAAACGCTTGAGAAAGGACAGACACAAGAAGAAATAAGCTCTTCTTGAGCCTAAACATGACAATAACACAGCATTGGCATATACCATTGTTGTGTTATTGTTTTATCAATCAATTCGTTAACCCCAAAGTAGAAACACTATGTCTGAAGAACAACAACAAGAGGTTGTGGCTGAAAAGAAGACAGTGACGCGCGATTTGGTCATCAATTCGCACGCTTCGGAGGTTGACATCGCTCTTCTGGAAGACAACACGCTTGTCGAACTTCACAGAGAGAAGACCAACAACCAGTTTGCGGTTGGCGACGTTTATCTGGGTAGGGTGAAGAAGATATTGCCAGGCCTCAATGCAGCCTTCGTTGAAGTGGGCTATCCTAAAGAAGCTTTTTTGCATTATCTCGACCTTGGCCTGCAAGCACGTTCGCTTATCAAGTACAAGAAGATGGTCGCCTCCAATGACGATGTGGCCATGGATAAATTCAAGCTGGAACCCGACTTGCCCAAAAACGGCAAGATCGGCGATTTGCTTACCGTAGGAGACCTGTTGCCGGTTCAAATTGCCAAAGAGCCCATCTCCACCAAAGGGCCGAGAATCACGGCTGAGATTTCTTTCGCGGGCCGCTACATTGTCCTTGTACCTTTTTCCAACCGCATTTCGGTATCACAGAAAATCCGTAGTAGCGAGGAACGTAATCGTTTGCGCCGCTTGATCCAAAGCATCAAACCTGCTAACTATGGTGTCATTATCCGCACCGTAGCAGAAGGCAAGAAAGTGGCTGAACTAGATGCCGACCTACGCTCGCTCATCGCCAAATGGGAACAATGTACCATTGAAATGAAGAAGATGACCGCCTATGGCAGGATGGTCAGCGAGATGGACCAGACGAGCGTCATGCTGCGCGATTTGCTAAACGAGTCGTTCAATAACATCCACGTGAACGATGGGAAACTCTATGAAGAGATCAGAAGTTACATTCAGACCATTGCGCCACAAAAGGCTGACATTGTGCAGCTTTACACCGGCAAGGACCCCATCTTCGACCATTATAATGTCAGTAAACAGATCAAGGGATTCTTCGGGCGTGTGGTCACCATCAGAAACGGTGTTTACCTCATTATCGAACACACCGAGGCTATGCACGTCATCGACGTCAACAGCGGCCATCGGGTGAACAAGGAGAATTCGCAGGAAGACAACGCTTTCCAAGTCAACATCGAAGCCGCCAAAGAGATCGCACGCCAATTGCGCTTGCGCGATATGGGCGGTATCATTATCGTTGACTTTATTGACATGCACGAAGCCAAACATCGCAAGCAACTGTTCGACGCCCTCGTCGAGGCCATGTCGCACGACCGTGCCAAGCACACCATCTTGCCTGCCACCAAGTTTGGCCTCATCCAAATTACACGTCAACGTGTACGCCCCGAGACAGAGGTGCAAGTGCAGGAGAAATGCCCCGTCTGCGACGGTGAAGGCAAAATACGACCTGCCATTCTCTTCGTCGATGAAATCGAAAACCACCTCAAGTACTTGCTCGTCGACCAAAACGAGAATAACTTGACCTTGCAGGTGCATCCTTTCATCTATTCATATCTTTGCATAGATGGCCTGTTTTCGATTCGCCGCAAATGGATGAAAAAATACGGAAAGAAATTCAAGGTGCAGTCGATGCCCGAATTCCACATGCTGCAGTACAACTTCCAGAACGCCAACGGCGACGATATCAAACTATAAGGAAGTGCTGCCACAAAAAACCTCAAAAACCCGCTTTTCCAAGCGGGTTTTTTCTTATTTTTGCACCCATTAAATAACACTTCAACAGTCAACACTTCAACAATGAATAAAGACATCGTATTGAGCGGTATCCGCCCCACTGGAAACCTTCACCTTGGCAACTACTACGGCGCCGTGCGTAGCTTCGTGAAGATGCAAGAAGACTACAATTGCTACTTCTTCATCGCCGACTGGCATTCGTTGACCACGCACCCCAAGCCCGAAAACATACAGAAATCGGCCCGAACGATCTTGGCCGAATATCTCGCCTGCGGCATCGATCCCGAAAAGGCCACTATCTACATCCAAAGCGATGTGCCTGAGACCATCGAACTGTACCTTTATTTCAACATGAACGCCTATATCGGCGAGTTGGGCCGCGTGACCACATTTAAGGAAAAGGCACGGCAACAACCTGATAATGTGAATGCTGGCTTGTTCACCTATCCCACGCTGATGGCCGCCGACATCCTGCAACACCGCGCCAAATGGGTGCCCGTGGGCAAGGACCAGGAACAGAACATGGAGATGGCCCGCAAGTGCGCCCGAAGGTTCAACAACATCTACGGCATCGAGTTCTTCCCCGAACCGCAGAACTATTACTTCGGTGGCGACGCCATCAAGGTGCCGGGATTGGACGGCAGCGGCAAGATGGGCAAGAGCGACGGCAACTGCATCTACCTCTACGAGGACGAAAAGACGATGCGCAAAAAGGTGATGCGTGCCGTCACCGACAGTGGCCCGACCGAGCCTAACAGCCCCAAACCAGAAGTGATTCAGAACTTATTCACGATGATGAACATCGTTAGCGAGCCAGAGACGGTGAAATACTTCGACGAGAAGTGGAACGACTGTTCCATCCGCTATGGCGACATGAAAAAGCAGCTGGCCGAGGACTTGGAGAAAACCGTCGCGCCCATTCGCGAGCGCATCATCGAGTTTTCGAGCGACACCGACCGTCTCGACCGTATTGCCCGTATGGGCGCCGAGAAGGCCCGCGAAAGCGCCGCGAAGACGCTGAATGAGGTGAGGAAAATCATCGGATTTAGACAATACTAATTAGGGTCGCTTTGCGTCATTGCGAGAAACGAAGCAATCCAGATAAAAGATTTAATCCCTGGATTGCTTCGTCGTCCCTCCTCGCAATGACGACAAGCGCGTGAAAATATTATGGGCGACTTTGTAACCTACGAAAAAATCCCCGAAAGGGCAGTGCTTGTCGCTGTGGCCAGCAAGCAACAAGGCCGCGAGCGCACGGAAGAATATTTGGACGAACTGGCGTTTTTGCTCGAAACGGCGGGCGGTGTGCCCGTGGCGCGTTTCGTGCAGGCCATGGACCGACCGAGCAGCGTCACCTATCTCGGCTCGGGTAAGTTGGAGGAAATCCACCAGTACATCAAAGCGGAGGACATCAAACTTGCCGTCATCGACGACGAGCTGAGCGCGACCCAGGCCCGCAACATGGAGCAGGCGTTAGAATGTCGTGTGCTCGACCGAACGAGTTTGATTTTGGACATCTTCGCCTCCAATGCCCACACGGCACACGCCAAGGCGCAAGTGGAATTGGCACAATACCAATATCTTTTGCCCCGCTTGACACGAATGTGGACTCACTTGGAGCGTCAGCGCGGTGGCATCGGTATGCGCGGTCCGGGTGAGACCCAAATCGAGACCGACCGCCGCTTGATTACCGAGCGCATCGCTTTGCTGAAGGAGAAACTCAAGGACATCGACATGCAGAAGACCGTGCAACGCAAGAACCGAGGCAAGCTCGTGCGCGTGGCCTTGGTGGGCTATACCAATGTGGGGAAGTCGACCATCATGAACCTTCTGAGCAAGTCGGAAGTATACACGGAAAATAAGTTGTTCGCCACGTTGGACACCACGGTGCGCAAGGTGGTGGTGGAGAACCTGCCTTTTTTGTTGTCTGATACTGTCGGATTTATCCGTAAGTTGCCGCATCATCTTGTGGAGTCGTTCAAGTCGACGTTGGACGAGGTGCGCGAGTCGGACATTCTGCTCCATGTGGTCGACATCTCGCATCCCGACTTTGAGGCGCAGATGGAAGTGGTGAACCAGACTTTGGCCGAGTTGGGTTGCGCTGATAAGAAGACCATCGTTGTCTTCAATAAGACCGATGCCTATACTTGGGAGGAGAAAGACCCCGACGACCTGACGCCGCCCACCAAACGCAATGTGTCCTACGACGAACTGAAGCAAACCTGGATGGCCAAAATGAATGACAATTGCATCTTCATTTCTGCTAAGAATCGTGACAACTATCAGGAATTCAGGGATTTGCTCTATAAGGAAATCCGCGATATGCACGCGATTCGGTACCCTTATGATAATTTTTTGTATTGATAATGATCCTCATCGACACCCATACCCATATCTATGATCATCAATTCAGCCTCGACAGAAATGAGACTGTTCAAAGGGCATTGGAAGCAGGTGTAAAAATGATGCTTCTGCCCAATGTAGATGCCTCGACTATCGCGCCGATGCTCGAATTGCACGAAAAGTTTCGCGACTGCACCCGCGTGATGATGGGCTTGCAGCCCGAAGAGGTCAAGGAGGATTACAAAGCAGTGCTTTCCCAAATGGAAAAGGAATTGGGTGATGTCAGTCCCGTGTCTCGTGTCCATTATGTAGGAGTAGGTGAGGTGGGCCTTGATTTCTATTGGGATTCGACCTTTGAAAAGCAACAACTCGATGCCTTTGAAATCCAATTGGACTGGGCTAAGCAACTCGGCTTGCCGCTTTCCATCCATTGTCGAAATGCCTTTGAAAAGATGGTGAAAATCATCGAAAAAAAGCAAGACGGTGGACTTCGCGGCGTGATGCATTGCTTCACGGGAACGGAAGAGGAAGCGAAAGTCTATCTCAGTTTAGGTTTCCATCTCGGCTTGGGTGGCGTGACCACCTACAAGAACTGCAGCGTGAAGGATTTCTTGCCGATGTTGCCTTTGGACAGGATCGTTTTGGAGACAGATGCGCCTTATTTGGCTCCCGTTCCCTGTCGCGGCAAGCGCAACGAACCGGCATTTTTGGTGCATACGGCACAGAGGATTGCGGATATTCTTCAGATTCCCGTTGAAGAATTGGCAGACGCAACCACGAAGAATGTACAATTATTATTTGGGTTGTAGGGCTGTCGTATAACGGTAGCCACAGGCTTGCATTCGGCCCGAATGCAACAATACGCAGCTGCCACGGTGTGACAGCCCTACAACCACAATTACAAAAATAGGTCGCCGACGCATCCGCGTCGGCGACCCGCCATTATGAAGATAAAAAAACAACTGTTTCCGTAATCGGGTTATCCACACTTCGAATACCCGCAGTTGCGGCAGTGCTTGCAGCCGTCCTCAAAGACGAGCTTCTCGCCACAGTTGGGGCATTTTTCCTTCTCGTCGACCACGCCATCTGGCACATATTTTTTCAGTGCGCGGGCGATACCATTCTTCCATGTGTTGATGCTTTCTTCTTCAACGTTGAGGTTCTCGACCAATTCAACCACGTATTGGATGGGCATGCCATGGCGCAAAATGCCGGAAATCAGTTTGGCGTAGTTCCAATACTCCTTGTCGAACGAGCGCGAAAGACCTTGCATGATTACCTCATAGCCTCCTTTGTCGGTGTAGCGGAAGTCGTAGCGCGTGGCCTCGCCTTTGTTCTTTTCCTTGACGATGACACCTTTGTCAACATATGGCGGCAAGAAGAAGTCTTCGGCCTTGCCGAGGAAAATCTCGTAGGGCTTGTCGTGCAACTTGCCGACGAAAGCGATCCATTTCTCGTAGTTGTTCTGGAAACGCACCACGTCACATTCCAACTCCTTCGGACGCTGCGGCGCCACTGTTTCATGGATGTCGTTGGGACGGGCACCGTCGGCTTTGGCTTCTTTCTTGTCTTCCTTTTTCTCGTCCTTTGACACCAGCACGCCGTCGCGCGAGCCGTCGCGATAGATGGTCATGCCCTTGCAGCCACTCTCCCAAGCGGTCATGTAGATTTGGCTGACCAATTCCTCTGTCGTCTCTTTCGGGATGTTGACGGTGACGCTGATCGAGTGGTCGACCCACTTCTGCATCGAGCCTTGCATGCGCACTTTGTTCACCCAATCGATATCGTTGGCCGTGGCTTTGTAGTATGGTGACTTGGCGATGACGGCATTGAGTTTCTCGTCGTCGTATTTCAAAACTTCTTCCACGTTGTAGCCGTTTACTTCCAGCCAAGTGATGAACTTGTGGTGGAATACGTTATACTCCTCAAACGAGTTGCCGTTGGCGTCGGTGAAGGTCACATTGACATCCTTGTCGTTGGGGTTCACCTTGCGGCGGCGTTTGTAAGCCACCATGAAGACGGGCTCGATTCCCGAAGTGGTTTGGGTGCAGATGCTTACCGTGCCTGTCGGGGCGATGGTGAGCATGGCGATGTTGCGGCGGCCGACTTTGGTCATCTTTTGGTAGAGGTCTTCATCCAAGGCACGCAAACGCTTGATGAAGGGGTTGTTCTCTTCGCGTTTGGCATCGTACATCGGGAACTTGCCACGTTCTTCGGCCAAGTTGACGGAAGAACGATAAGCGTTGTATGCCAACAATTTTTGTATTTCCGTCGAGAATGCGATGGCTTCGTCGGAGGCGTAGCGTTTGCCCAAGGCGGCCAGCATGTCGCCCTCGGCGGTGATGCCGATGCCCGTGCGGCGACCCATCAGGCACTTCTCGCGAATGTTTTTCCAAAGATTACGTTCGGTGCGTTTGATTTCGTCGTCTTCGGGGTCGGCGGCAATCTTGGTCAAGATGGCGTCGATTTTCTCCACTTCCAAGTCGATGATGTCGTCCATCATCCGTTGGGCAATGGCCACGTGCTTCGAAAACAGCTGATGGTTAAAGCGGGCCTCGGGCGTAAACGGATGGTCGACATAGCTATAGAGGTTGATGGCGATGAGTCGGCAGCTGTCGTAGGCGCAGAGCGGAATCTCGCCGCAAGGGTTAGTGCTCAAGGTCTTGAAACCAAGGTCGGCGTAGCAGTCTGGGATGGACTCGCGGATGATGGTGTCCCAAAACATCACGCCAGGCTCTGCCGACTTCCAAGCATTGTGGATGATCTTGTTCCACAAAGCGCGGGCATCAATCACTTTGGTGTATTTCGGGTTGGGCGAGTCGATGGGATATTGTTGTGTGAAGGGCTTATTGTCTTTGACGCATTGCATGAACTCATCGGTGATGCGCACCGAGACGTTGGCGTTGGTGATGCGGCCTTCGGTCATCTTGGCGTCGATGAACGCCTCCGAGTCGGGGTGCTTGATGCTGATGGTCATCATCAGGGCACCACGACGACCGTCTTGCGCCACTTCTTTGGTCGAGTTGGAGAAACGTTCCATAAATGGCACTACGCCCGTCGAAGTGAGGGCGCAGTTTTTCACGGGGCTACCCGTTGGGCGGAGGTGCGACAGGTCGTGACCCACACCACCACGACGTTTCATCAGCTGCACTTGTTCCTGGTCGGTCTTCATGATGCCGCCATACGAGTCGGAGTCGCCGTTGTTGCCGATGACGAAGCAGTTCGACAATGACGAAATCTGGAAGTCGTTGCCAATACCCGTCATGGGGCTGCCTTGGGGCACGATATAGCGGAAGTCCTTCAGCACCTCGAAAATCTCCTCTTCCGTCATCGGGTTGGGATAGCGGCGCTCGATGCGGGCTATCTCCCGTGCGATGCGGTGGTGCATGTCGTCGGGAGTGAGCTCATAGGTGTTGCCGTCGCTGTCCTT
>CAMUYT010000109.1 GCA_947164955.1 uncultured Bacteroidales bacterium
CGTATTCAAGGTATTCCTCGTTGTTGTTCTTGTTCTCATACAAGACCATGAAATCTGCTGTCTTGGCCTTTTTCAGGGCGTCGACGGGCTTCAATGCTTCGCCATAATGCTGGTTGATGCGCGTTTTGAAGCTCTCCTTGTCCCAATATTTCATCTCCACCTTCGAGAGGTCGCCGCCCTCGATGGGCAGGTTCTCGCTGATGCGCCAGTCGTTTTGGCTCAGGTAATCGGCATAAGCCTTGGCGAGTTCCTCATGCAGCAAGGCGTCGTGAACTTCGTCCAACTGCCCCACTTTCGTCTCAAGGTATTGGATGAAGGCCTGTTGCGCGTCGTCCTCCACGGTAAACTGCATGATGTTTTGCCGATAGAGGTAGGTCTTCAGCAGTTGGGTCTGGTTTTTGTCCTTAGCTGCCTGTTTTTCAATGGCATCCAATTCCTTTTCCGCCGATTCTGGCAAGTTCTTTTCGAGGTTTTCCTTTACTTTTTTCCACATATCCATATAGTCGTTTGTTGGCGATTTGAATCCGAAGAGGCCAAGAGCGGCCACGGCAACGGTTGCGATGATGATTCCAGTGTATTTCATTGTATTAGTTTTGATGTTTTATCATAACTCAATCGGGGTTCTCTATTCTACACCTTTAACCGTCATGGCGGAGAAGCATCTGCCATCTCCTCCTCGCGAAGATGTATCCCGTGCGTGTAGGAGATTGACTACGTCGAATCTTCGATTTGCGGGTCAAGCCCGCAATGACGGCCTAAGGTTGAGTATCTCCCTTTAGCGTTTATTAAACGCAAAAATAGCAAATATCGTGCAAATTATTTCTATTTTTGCAGCCGTAAAATCCTATTTGACTACAAAAGGCAATCATGGCAGCGATTGAACAGCATAAAGAAAAGGATAGCCACAACACCAACATGGGTGATTTTGAGTCGCTCATCGGAAGAATCCAATCCACGAGCAGTGCCTTGCAAGAGGATGCCCGACTTGTCATCAACCGTAATGTGACAACAAGGGCGTGGCTCACTGGTTTCTATATCGTTGAGTATGAACAACATGGAAACGACCGGGCAAAGTATGGCGAAAGACTGCTGAAGCGTTTGGCTGAACGGCTTGATGACAAGAGTTTTAGTCTGACAAATCTTAAAAACTATCGTTCTTTTTATTTGTTGTTCCCCGAAGTAGGTTATCCTGTAGTACGCTATTTAAGGCAGAAGTTTGAAAAAAGTCAGACACTGTCTGACCTTTTCTTATTAACTGATTATCAGCCTTTTGAAAAAAGTCAGACACTGCCTGACCTTTTGGATTTGCGAAATAACAAATATTCTGAGAAAAGCCAAGCACTGATTAGCTTTTTTGATGAGCCAACAGGCACTGCCTTGATCTCATCCGATGGCTTTGCCATGCAAACCGAGGACGGCAAGGTAATGCCAGTTCCACAAATGGTTTTTGATAGAATGTCATATTCGCATCTGACATTACTACTTCACATTAGCGACCCTCTGAAACGTGCCTTTTATGCTATCGAAGCCATGCGTGGTCCGTGGAGTGTGAGGGAATTACAACGGCAGATTGATTCCAACTACTTCGAGCGCAGCGGATGGAGCAAGAAGCCTGAACTATTGGCAAACAAGGTGAATGAGAAGGCCGAGAAGCCTTCGTTCCGTGAAGAATTGAAGTCGCACTACATTTTCGAGTTTTTAGGATTGGCCGCAAAAAATGTCGTTGAGGAAGACGAACTGGAACAAGCGCTTATCGATCATTTGGAAGAATTTATGCTCGAATTAGGCATGGGGTTCTGTCTGGAATCGCGGCAAAAGAAACTGCTCATCGACGACCGCTATTTCAAGGCGGACTTGGTGTTTTATCACCGTATTCTGAAATGCCATTGCATCGTGGAATTGAAAGCGCATCGGCTGGATTATGCCGACATGGCGCAGCTGAACATGTACATCGAGTATTACCGTCGCCACTATATGCAGCCCAACGACAATCCCCCCGTCGGCTTGCTGCTTTGCACAGAATACGGGCAGGAGATGGTGGAATATGTGACCCCAAACATCGACCCCAACCTTTTCGTATCGCAGTATGAACTGCAATTGCCCCGCAAGGAAAAGATAAGGGAATTCCTGATGAGAGAAAACAAAGGATAAGAACAGAAAACAGTGAAAAACCTAACCGACATCATCGCCCCCATCGCCACTGAAATGGCAAGGTTCGAAGCCTTCTTCGCACAGACGCTGAAGGCCGACACCGAGCCGATGGACAGCATCATGCGCTATGCGCTCGAAACCAAGGGCAAGCGTCTGCGGCCCATCCTCGTGCTGCTTGGCGCAAAGATGTTTGGCACAGTCAACGAACTGACGCTGCGTGCCGCCACCTTCGCGGAGATGGTGCACACGGCCACGCTCATCCACGATGACGTGGTGGACGACGACGACCGCCGGCGCGGTCACGCCTCGGTGAAGGCGCGGTTCGGCAACCTGTCGGCGGTGCTGGCCGGCGACTACCTCTTGGCCAAGGCCATGCTGCTCCTCGCCAACGACACGGCCATCCTCAACGAGATGCTGCGCACCACCGCCGCCATGAGCGAAGGGGAACTGATGCAAGGGGCTGTAGGGCTGTCGTACCACGGCAGCCGCAATGACAATCCCAATGAAAGCGGCTGCCACGATGTGACAGCCCTACAGACCCATTACCTCGATATCATCACCCGCAAAACCGCCATGCTGATGCGTTCATGCTGTGCAGCAGGCGCCCTGTCGGTGGGGGCTACACAAGAACAGATCCAACAAATTTCGGATTTCGGCCTCAATTTCGGCATCCTCTTCCAGCTGCGCGACGACCTCCTCGACAGCGAAAACACAGAAATGGCACAAGCCTTATTGCCCGTTTATTACGACAAAGCATGGCATACCCTTGAAGGCTTCCCGCCATCGGAAATCACTTTCGCCCTTCGTGATTTGACCGTGTTTTGCGCAGAGCGGGAATCTTAAACCGCCTTCCCATGCCTTTGCCCACATGGCCAACGTGGGGATGACATACTTGTTGAGGCCTTCCTTAATGCTTTTTTTCACATCCATGTCACCCATTCATTAAGATTTCGTATTTTTGCGCTCTAAAACAGAAATACGTTTTTATGAAAAACAACTACAAGGAATATAAACAGCTGAATCTCACTGAGACAGCTAACGACATCCGTCAGTTTTGGGAAGCCGACAACACCTTCCAGAAGAGCCTTGACCAACGCGACAAGGACAACGCCTTCGTGTTTTTTGAAGGTCCACCGAGCGCCAACGGCACCCCAGGCATCCACCATGTGATGGCCCGTTCGATCAAGGACGTGGTATGCCGCTACCAGACCCTGAAAGGCAAACACGTGGTACGCAAGGCCGGCTGGGACACCCACGGCCTGCCCGTCGAACTCGGCGTGGAGAAGAAACTCGGCATCACCAAGGAAGACATCGGAAAGAAGATTTCGGTGGACGACTACAACCGCGCCTGCCGCGAGGAGGTGATGAAATACAAGGACATGTGGGACGACCTCACCCGCAAGATGGGCTATTGGGTCAACCTCGACGACCCCTACATCACCTTCACCAACGACTACATCGAGACCTTGTGGTTTTTGCTGAAAGACTTGTATAACAAAGGTTTGCTCTATAAAGGCTACACCATCCAGCCCTATTCGCCCGCTGCCGGCACCGGCCTCAGCTCGCACGAACTGAACATGCCTGGCTGCTATCGCGATGTGAAGGATTTGACTTGCGTGGCGCTGTTTAAATTGAAAAACAATGTACGGCTGCCACAATGTGACAGCCCTACATACGCTATCGCGTGGACGACAACGCCTTGGACTTTGCCGTCGAATACCGCCTTGTGCGTCGGGCCTAACATCGACTACGTGCTACTAAAGACCGTGCATCCTTACACCGAGGAACCTTGCTACATCCTCATGGCTAAAGCCTTGGTGGAGACGATGTTCAAAGAGGCTCCCGAAGTCATCGCCGAATACAAAGGTAAGGACCTTGTCGGCATCGAATACGAGCAGCTGATCCCGTGGGTCAACCCGGGCGAAGGCGCGTTCCGCATTATCCCTGGCGACTATGTGACCACCGAAGACGGTACGGGCATCGTCCACATCGCACCCACCTTTGGTGCCGACGACAAGCGCGTGGCCGCCGCCGCTGGCATCCCGCCCTTGCAGATGATTGACAAGGACGGCAAGGCCCAGCCAATGGTCGACCGCACGGGTAAGTTCTTCCGCATCGAAGACCTTGACCCCGAATTTGTGAAGAACTGCATGGACGTGGAGGCCTACCGCCCCTACGCCGGTCAGTTCGTGAAGAACGCCTACGACCCCACCAAGACCGAAAAAGACAAGTCGTTGGACGTCGACATCGTGATGCTCCTCAAGGAACAAGGCAAGCTCTTCAAGAGCGAGAAACACACGCACAACTACCCGCACTGCTGGCGCACCGACAAACCCGTGCTCTACTATCCCCTCGACAGCTGGTTCATCAAGACCACGGCCCTCAAAGACCGCATGATCGAGCTCAACAAGACCATCAACTGGAAGCCCGAGGCCACCGGTAGCGGCCGTTTCGGCAACTGGCTCGAGAACCTCGTCGACTGGAACCTCTCGCGCTCGCGCTACTGGGGCACGCCACTGCCCATCTGGCGCACCGAGGACGGCAAGGAAGAGATTTGCATCGGCAGCGTGGAAGAACTGCGCAACGAAATCGAGAAATCCATCAAGGCAGGATTCATGACCGAGAATCCGTATGCCTCTGAAGACTATACCAAGTTCGACCTCCACCGCCCGTATATCGACGGCGTGGTGCTGGTCTCGCCCACAGGCAAGAAGATGTTCCGCGAACCCGACCTCATCGACGTGTGGTTCGACAGCGGTGCCATGCCTTACGCCCAATATCACTATATGGGCAAGAAAGGCCAGTTGGGCAAAGACGTGTTCCCGGCTGACTTCATCGCCGAGGGCGTCGACCAAACCCGTGGCTGGTTCTTCACGCTTCACGCCATCGCTACGATGTGCTTCGACAGTGTGGCCTACAAGAACGTGATTTCCAACGGCTTGGTGCTCGACAAGAACGGCAACAAGATGTCGAAACGCTTGGGCAATGCCGTCGACCCGTTCGGTGCCCTCGAGAAATACGGTGCCGATGCCGTGCGTTGGTACATGATCACCAACTCGCAGCCGTGGGACAACCTGAAATTCAACGAAGACGACATCAGCGAGGTGGTCAACAAGTACTTCATCACGCTGTTCAACACCTATAAGTTCTTCGCGATGTATGCCAACATCGACAACTTCAGCTATGCCGAACCCGACATGCCTATGGCACAGCGTCCCGAGATTGACCGCTGGATCCTGTCGGAGCTCAACACGCTGATCCTCAACGTCGACGAGGCCTACAGCAGCTATGAACCCACCCGTGCCGGTCGCGCCATCCAGTCGTTCGTCGACATCCTGAGCAACTGGTTCGTGCGCCTCTCGCGCCGCCGTTTCTGGAAGAGCGACGACAACGACGACAAGCTGTCGGCCTACCAGACCCTCTACACCTGCCTTGAGACCGTGGCCATCCTCGGCTCGCCCATCGCGCCGTTCTTCAGCGACCAGCTCTACCGCGACCTGAACAACGTGACGGGCCACAACAAGGCCGAATCGGTCCACCTGACCGACTTCCCCGTGGCCAACACGTCGTTCATCGACAAGGCTTTGGAGGAACGCATGGAAGCCGCACAACTCATCTCGTCGATGGTGCTCTCGCTGCGCAAGAAGACCAACATCCGCGTGCGTCAGCCCCTGTCGAAGATCATGATTCCCGTCAAGGACGAAACGATGAAGGCACAATTGGAAAAGGTGTCGCACCTCATCATGAGCGAAGTGAATATCAAGGAGATAGAGTTCCTTTCGGCTGACAACAACATCCTCGTGAAGAACGTGAAGCCCAACTTCAAGACCTTGGGCAAGAAGTACGGCAAACAGATGAAGCAAATCCAGACCTACTTCGCCAACATGACCCAAGAGGAAATCCACGCCTACGAGAAGAACAACGGCACCCACTTGGACGTGGACGGCGTCAGCGTCGACCTCACCCTTGAAGATGCCCTGATTTCGACCCAAGACATCCCCGGCTGGGCCGTCACCACGCAAGACGACCTCACCGTGGCCTTGGATATGACCCTCACCGACGAACTGGTGCAGGAAGGCCTCGCACGCGAAATCGTGAACCGCGTGCAGAACCTCCGCAAGACCGGTGGCTTCGAAGTCACCGACCGCATCGTGCTCTTCGTCGAGAACAACGATAAGATTGAACCCGCCCTCGACAAGTTTGGCGACTACATCTGCACTGAGACCTTGGCCACCATTAATAAGGTGGAGGCCTTGGCCGATGTGGAACCTGAAGAACTCGTTGACGGCGTTACGGCAAAGCTGCTGATAAAGAAGAAATAACACGGACGCGCTTTGCGTCATCGCGAGATACGAAGCAATCCTGAGCGTCATTCTTTGGACTGCTTCGTTCCTCGCCGTGACGACAAGCCTCCAAAAACATACAATCATGGACACTAACAAGAAAGAACCTCAGGTACGTTATTCGGATGAAGATCTTGAGGAATTCAAAGTCTTGATCCTCGAAAAACTACAACAAGCACAAGCCAGCTTGGAGACCCTGAAAGCCAACCTTTCTGGTGGCGAACACAGCACCGACGACACCGCCCCCACCTTCAAGATTCTTGAAGAAGGCTATGCCGTGGCTGAAAAAGAAGAAAACGCCCGACTCGTGGCCCGTCAGGAGAAGTACATCCACAACCTGGAGCTTGCCCTGATGCGCATCGAGAACAAGACTTACGGCATCTGCTGTGAGACGGGTCGACTGATACCCAAAGAGAGGCTCCGCTGCGTGCCCATCACCACGCGCTGCCTCGATGTCAAACTGAAGAAAAAGTGAAGAAACAAGTTAACCACGGCCTCATTTGGTCATTCGTGGTGATTTTTATCGTTTTAGTCCTCGACCAGGTCCTCAAGATCTGGGTCAAGACGAGTATGACGCTCGGTCAGGAGATTCCTGTCGTCGGGCATTGGTTCATTTTGCTGTTCATCGAGAACAACGGCATGGCCTTTGGCTGGATGGGTGGCGGCGGTTTCCTGAAGCTGGCGCTCAGCCTGTTCCGCATTGTGGCCATCGTGGCTTTGTTCTGGGTGCTGGTGCGGCTGTCGAAGAAAGAGACCAAGTTTGGCGTGCTGTTCGGCCTCGCCCTCATCACGGCAGGCGCCATGGGCAACATCATTGACAGCGTGTTCTATGGGCGCATCTTCAGCGAGAGCACCTATACGCAAATCGCGACCTTGTTCCCCGACGGTGGTGGTTATGCCGGCTGGCTGCATGGGCGTGTGGTCGACATGCTGTATTTCCCCATCATCGACGTGGCCCGCGAAAACGCCACCTGGCTGCCCGAGTTTTTCTTCGGTCCCGACGGGCATTTCATCTTCTTCCGCCCCATTTTCAACCTCGCCGACGCAGCCATCACCATTGGCGTATTCTACATGTTGATCTTCCAATGGAAGTGGCTGAAGACATTGAAATAAACAAAAAAAGGGAGCGCGATGGCGCTCCCTTTTTTTCATTCAATTAGTTAAGGCGGATTTGCAATCCGCCGGCTGCGAATATGAGGATTTGTAATCCGTCAACAAAACAAACTATAGTATTACTTCCAACAGCTATTTTAGCTTTATTATTGAGCGGATTGCAAATCCGCAGGTTCAACACGGTCGGATTACAAATCCGACCGAACAAAACGTTTAATGCTCTTT
>CAMUYT010000110.1 GCA_947164955.1 uncultured Bacteroidales bacterium
CCACGTTGGCCACGCCGGCGCCGCCGCTTTGCATGCAGTAGGTGCCTTCATAGGGCTGGTTGGTGGTGATGCTCCAAGGATAGGTGGGATCGATCTGCCAATCGAACAGGCTGAAGTCGCCGGTCTCGAAGGGCTCGATGATTTCCTCGCCAGGCAGGCCGCAGCCCCAGTACACTTTCACATACGGGCTGTTCGGATCTAGGCTGTCGGGATAGTACTCGGCGATGACGGTGCAAGGAGCGTCGAAGTTCTCATCCATCAGGAAGTTCACGTTGTCCACTTGGGCGTTGTAGGCCACGGTGAAGGGCAGCTCGTGGACGGTGACGGTCTCTTGGTAGCCGTCCTTGGTGGCCACGGCGTTGGTATAGTTACCAGCGTAGACCTGCTTGTTGTAGTAACCGTTGGCGTTGGTGGTGGCGGTGTAGGTATGGGCGTCACCGAATTCGTCGGTACCAGTGATGGTGACGAGGGCACCTTGGATGCCAGTCTCGCCGTCTTGTTCCCAAACATAACCGTTGATACCAGTGGTGTTGGAGTAGCCACTCACTTTCACGGTCACAGGGTCGGAGAGTTCGCTTTCGCCTTCATCGTACACGGCTGAAACTTGGAAGGTGTAACCGTCCATGTTGTAAGCCAGGTTGTTGACGGTGTAGGTGGTCTGACCAATTTGGTTGACAGTGGTTTGACCAATCTTTTCTCCATCTTGGTAGATGAAGTAGTAACGATAGGTGCGGTCGACGACGGCATTCCAGGTCAGGGTCACGGATTCGTCTTCGAAGATGTTGTAGTCGTTAGCTTGGAGGTTGGTCGGGATGTTGAGGTGGGTGGTGAAGCCCCAGACAGGGCTGCTCACGCCTTCTTCGCAAGAACCGTTGTTGAATTCAACTCTCCAGAAATAGTGCGTGTTGTTCCACAAGTTGCGGACCGTGTAGCTGTTGGCCATTTCAGTGGCAAAGCCGTCTTCAGGGTAGACGATGGTTTGCGGGTGGCCAATCTCGGGATAATAGGTCGTGCCGATGATGACACGCCAACCCGTGGCATAGGTCGGGACGTTCCAACGCAGGGTGACGCTGGCGGGTTCGATGCCGGCGGCATCGTCGGCGGGCGTCGGGTTGAAGGCGAAGCCCTCAGCATTGACATCCGGGCAAGGCATGTCCTCAGCGTTGATGGTCACCTCGAAGTCGTCGGTGGTTGAAGAAGCTACCAGATAGTAGGTACCAGCTTCGACGGGCATGTTGGTGATGACGGGGCCGGCGCTAATGCCTTCGGCAACAGGAGCTGTAGGCTCAGCAGGCGTCATAGGATGGTCGGTGCGGCCAGTGCTCTTGAAGATGATGTTCGGGCGGTTGGTCGTCGACGTATACATGGATTGCGAGGTGTGTTCGGCATCGTAGGCATTGTTATCATTGTAGTGGTAGCACATGGCAGCGAAGCCGGGGTTGTGACTTTGCCAGTTCACGGTGCCTTGGTAGGTGCCGTTGTTTCTCTGGCAAACAATCAGGATGTTGCTCGTGCCGTCCCAAGCGAAGTTGCCTTCGTTGAAGACGAACTCGTTCCATCCAGCCACGGGTGCGGGCATGTTGTTGCCCGTGTAGACGAGGGTCATGCCGTTGGTAATGTGTGAGTTGGCGGTGAGGGCCTCATCGTCGACGTTGGCCATCCAGATGCTGATGTTGTTTTGCACCTGGGTGCTGGTGGTCGACAGGACGTTCCAGCTCAGGCTGGTCATCGGGGCGGTGGTCACGCCAGCTTCGGTGAGCTCGCTAGCCAGGAAGAGGTTCTCGGCGAGTGAGTAGTTCCAAAGCGTGTGGAACGGGAAATAGGTTGTCGAGGTCGTGCTGGCTTCGTCGCCAATCATGGCTTCGAAGGGAGCGCCAGTCGAACCGCCACCCATTTGGGGACCCGTGTAGTTGTTGTCGGCCATGGGGCCGCCTTGGCCGTTGAACTCTTCAGTGTAAAGAGCCACCTTGCCGTTTTCACCAGCGGTGACGCTGGCACTCAGCATTTGGTCTTGTTCGAAAACGAGCTTATAGACGGCATCCATGCCTTCTTCAATCTCAGGGAAAGGCAGGGTGTAGTCGTTGTGCAAGGCTTGGTAGTTCTCCAAACGGTTGACGGGCACGTCAACGAAGGGGAAGGTCTCGTTGTTTTCGGCAAGGTCGTAAGCCAGTTCATACACATCGGGGCACTCGGGGGTGTAGAGTTCCACCACGATGGGCCAGATGTGGGCAGCGCGGTTGCCTTCGGTGATGGCCACAAATTGGCGTTCGATGACGCCAGCTTGAGCGGCTTCGGTGGTGGCGATGGTCAGGTCGACATCTTCATTGCGCACCACTTGGAAGGGCAGTTCTTCGCCTTCGACCGAGAACATGCCGTCGCTGGGCGTGAAGTCGAGGACGGTCACGGTGTAGGTCGGACCTTCGCTGTACATGGTGAAGTTGAAAGGCTCCATCCAGTAGCCGGCAGGGCGGATGCCCATGTTCAGCGAGTCGACGATTTCCTCTTCACCGGCCATGTACTTCACGTGAAGCAAATCCTCGAAGCTGCCGTCAGAGAAGGTCAGCTGGATTTGGTTCTTCACGAGAGGCTGTGTGCCACTGTAGTTGCTCGGATTCGACGGGTCGTAGTTCGTCGGGTCGCTGTAAATGTACAGGGCTTGGCTGGTGCTGGTGTTGTCGGCTTTGCAGCTCATTCCGCTGGAGTAGCCGTCAGTGTTGTCGTCCATGACGAGGAGCAGGTTGCTCGTGCCATCATAGTTGAAAGGCGTGCTAAGTGTGATGGTCGTCCAGTCGCCGGCAACCATAGTCACACTGCCGCTAAAAACCTGGTCGTTGGCCGAAACCGGAACCCAGTCGAAGTTGTCTGAGAAAACGGTCTTGGTCGTGTTGACCATGTAAACATCGTAAGTACGGGTCTTTTCCGTACCTGCATTGTAGAATGCAATGCTGGTAATGGTGCCAGCAGTGCCAATTTCCTCAGCAGTGTAAATCTGCTGGGAAAGCGCGTGTTTGTAGTACGAATAGCTTGGGAGATACTGCGATGTGGTAGCTCCTGAACCAATCGTAACTACTTCAGCTCTCGCCACGCCCATGAAGGCGAGTAAGAGCGTCAAAACCAAAGAAAATGCTTTCTTTTGCATAACGTTTTGAAAATTAGTTGATTAAAATTAATTGATTAATAAAATGGTTAGTTATTCTCTGATTTGCTTGTCCCTGATAACAAGCAAGACCAAATTCTAGGTTGTTGTATTTTCCTTTTTTCATCGTTCACCAATGTGTTCGTTCTACAATCGGATCAGGATATACCTTCTCCGCTTTGATTAGTTGCACAATGGTTTGAAAACATAACAGGGAGGGAAAAACTTTTTTTGTGGCGGGAAAATAAAAAATCATGAAGTCAATAAAATTGTAATAATGAAGTCAATAAACTGTAATACAAAAATCAAAACTGGCATGGGGAGGGTTCTTGGCTCCACATGTCGTTCATAAGACTTATGAAACAGGTTTTACCCTTAGTCGGAATCGCTGTTTTTTTTGAAAAGTATCGTAAATCGTTGTGCTGTAGTCAATAAAAAAGATACTGCAAACAACATGCTTGCTGTTTGCAGTAGTTAGTACCATTTAAATTCACCTTAATTGATTCACCAAATCAATTCATAATGGTAACAGGATAGGTGCATGAAAGGGAAGAAAAATAACATGATGGCTGAAAAAACAAGTCGGAGCGCATAAAAAACTGCGCTCCGACCAAAAAAAGGGACTTTCATAAGGCACAATAGAAATAGTGTCTAATCTATAATCTATTGTAAAAAATTGTCTCTGACAAACTAGCTTATAAAACGTGATAAAATGAATGATATGGTTATGAAAGCCCCGTGTCGTATATCTATTTAGTTGATGATGATGTCTTCACGGATGTGGGACAAGATGTTGTTGCATTCCTCCTGGTCGTCATAGAAGAAGAGCCAAAGGGTTTGGTTGGAATAGTCGGTGGCGGTGATGTAGCCGCTGTGGCCGTGCAACTTGGCGTTGGTCATCATCTCGTCGCCTTCCGCCATGGCTTTTTGGTAGGCTTCGTCGGCACTGCTGTTCACGATGCTGTCGCGTTGGGTGAAGTATTCTTCGATGATGTTGTCGGCGATGGCGTCGGCCACCACGCTGATGTAGTTGTCGTAACTGAGGTTTTCGCCATCATTGGAGATGGGGCCGTCGCCCACGATGATGGCTGCGGCGGGCATGAGTGAGTCGGAGCTGTCGAAGTTGCTCAGGATGTCGCGCAGTTGCATGGCGATGTTCTCGGAAAACAATTTGATGTGTTCCTCGGTGATTTGGTCGCGTGTAGTCAGGCTGTCTAACCCCATGACGGTGAGGAAATCGGTCTCGATGCCGATGCCTACGGAGACAACCTTTTCCGATTCGGGGCATACCGAGAGGTCGATGGCCTTTTCGCACGAGTCGCTTTCGGCCACCAGTCCGAAGTCTTGTCTGACGCGAAGCCAGCCTTCCTCGTCGTTGGCTTGAAGCATCACGGCATCGATTTTCTTTCCTTTCAGGTTGAAGTCGCCCAGATAGGCCACGGTGAGGTCGTCGTTGATGGCATATTGGTTGTAGATGTTGAGGGCAGCATTGTTGGTGGAAATGTCGCCCTTCGACTCATCCGTCTTGTTGGTGCAGGCGGCCATTGTCGCCACAAGCAACAGCGCGAAATACATGCTTAGGTTCTTCATAATCACCAGTCTTTATGTTGTTAACGCCTTTCTTGGTTATTCCTTGATGATATCGTTGGCGGCCAGGAGCACTTCTTGTGCCGTGCAGCCGTTGTTACACATGAAACGGACGCTTTGTTCGCCCACGGTCACTTCCTTGGCCAGCGGTAGGGTGTTGCCGGGCTGGCTTCTGCGGGTAAGCCCGAAGACGGTGATGCCGATGACGAGACTGGCGGCCGCAGCGTAGGGAAGCCAGCGGTTGCGGCGGCGGGTGAGGGGAACGACCACGGTCGCTTGTTGGCTGGCTTGTTGTCTGGCGAGCTCCGACAGGCGCAACATAGTGGCATCGTCAGGCATGGTTCGCTCAGCCTGTTGCTGCCAGGTTTGTTTGCGGCGTTCCCATAAGGTCTGGAAGTCGTCGTGTTTTCGTTTTGTGTTCATGGTCGAATCGTCTTTTGAGTTCATTTTATTTATTGGTATTGTTTTCTTTGTCATACATCTGTTTGAGCTTCCGTTTTGTGCGTGCGATGCGCATGGCCACGGCTCCGACGGAGCTCCCTGTCATTTCGGCCACCTCCTTGTAGGAAAAACCATCAAGGAAGGCGCGGATGGCGATACCGTCTTTTTCCGGCAGGGCGTCGATGAGCTGCAGCAGCTGTTGGTAGTCTTCGTCGTCCATTTCCACGGTTCTGTCGTCGTTGGTGTCGAGGTCGATGGAAGTCGTTTGAGGACTGCGATCCATCTTTCGACGGAGCATCAGCATGGTGTTGGTGGCCACTCGATAGACCCAAGTCTTCTCCGAACTACGTCCCTCAAAAGTGCCATAGGCATTCCATAAGCTGATGATCACTTCTTGCATACAGTCTTCGGTGTTCCAGGCCATGCCGATGTTGTAATCGGAACAGACATGCCATAGCATCGCCTTGTTTCTCAGTAACATGGCATTGAAGTCAGATTCCGATATTTTTCCTGATTTGGGGCTGGGTCCGTATGGATCAGAAGACTGCATTTTTCGCTCTATTTGCCTTTTTAGGTGCTTGAAGTCCCGCAAAAATAACACATTGTCTCGAATTTTTTTCCTTTTTTTGAAATCTTTTAGGCGCGTCTGTTGTTTTTTGTTGCCCATTGGTGACTTTAGTGAATCATGTTACGGATAAAAACCTTATCTTTGCCGCATTGTTTTATGCATAAAACCTTGCGCTTATGATTTGCTTTTTCCAGTCTGATAATCAAAAGATTATCGCAGTTGATACCGTAAATGAACTTTCTGAGGATACCATTTCGAGGCTTTCTTGGCTTTTTGGCAATGCCAAGAAGATCGATAAGGACACGGTGAAAGGCCATTATGTGGGACCACGTCGCGAGATGATCACGCCTTGGAGCACCAATGCCGTCGAGATCACCCAAAACATGGGTGTCAAAGGCATTGTCCGTATCGAGGAATTCCAACGTGTGGAGTCGAAAGACGCTCCTTATGACCCCATGCTGCAAAACCGTTATAAAGACCTCGACCAAAACGTCTTCGCCGTCGACCGCAAGCCCGAACCGCTGCAATACATCGACGACATCGAGGCCTACAACCAGCAGGAAGGCCTGGCCCTCAGCGAGGAGGAAATCGACTACCTGAAAGGCATATCCGCAAAAATCGGTCGACAACTGACCGATAGCGAGGTGTATGGCTTCGCGCAAGTCAACTCCGAACACTGCCGCCACAAGATTTTCAACGGCACCTTTATTATAGATGGCAAGAAGATGCCCAACACGCTCTTCGCCTTGATCAAGCGCACCTCGAAAGAGAATCCCAACCGACTGGTGTCGGCCTATAAAGATAATGTGGCTTTCATCCTCGGTCCCAAGGTGGAACAATTTGCGCCTGCCGAGCCTAACAAGCCGTCGGCCTTCGAAATCAAACCCATCGACACGGTTATTTCGCTGAAGGCGGAAACGCACAACTTCCCGACTACCGTTGAGCCGTTCAACGGCGCGGCCACGGGCAGCGGCGGCGAGATCCGCGACCGTTTGGCGGGCGGACAAGGCAGTCTGCCTTTGGCGGGAACGGCCGTCTACATGACCTCATATCCGCGCACCGAGGCCGACCGCGACTGGGAAAAAGACATCGAACCTCGCAAGTGGCTCTATCAAACGCCTGAGGAAATCCTCATCAAGGCCTCCAACGGTGCTTCCGACTTCGGCAACAAGTTCGGCCAACCGCTCATCAACGGTAGCCTCCTGACCTTTGAGCATAGTGAAGAACAAACGCTCGGCTACGACAAGGTCATCATGCTCGCTGGCGGCATCGGCTTCGCCAAGGTGAGCGACGCCAAGAAGCTCGAACCCGAAGAGGGCGACGTCATCATCGTGCTGGGCGGCGACAACTACCGCATCGGTATGGGCGGCGGCGCCGTTTCGAGCGTCGACACGGGCCAATATAGCAACGCCATCGAACTGAACGCCGTGCAACGTGCCAACCCCGAGATGCAAAAGCGTGTGAGCAACGTCATTCGTGCCATGGCCGAAAGCGACCACAACCCCATCCGCAGCATCCACGACCACGGCGCAGGCGGTCACCTCAACTGTCTCAGCGAACTCATTGAAGACGCTGGCGGCGTGGTATACGTCGACAACCTGCCCGTCGGCGACCCGACGCTGTCCGACAAGGAAATCATCGGCAACGAGTCGCAGGAGCGCATGGGACTGTTGGTCAACAAAAAGGACAAGGAAATCATCAAGGAGACCGCCGAGCGAGAGCGCGCACCTTATTATGAAGTGGGTGAGGTGACCGGCGACGAGCGCTTGCGTTTCGTCCGCAAGAAAGGCAAGGCCCCCATCGACCTGGCCATTTCCGACTTCTTCGGCAGTGCGCCCAAGACCGTGCTGCACGACACGACCAAGCCCTACCATTTCAAGAAAATCAGTTACACCAAGCGTGACATCCACAAATATTTGGAACGCGTGCTGCAACTCGAAGCCGTGGCCTGCAAGGATTGGCTCACCAACAAGGTCGACCGCTCCGTGACGGGTCGCGTGGCACAGCAGCAGTGCGTCGGCGAGATCCAGTTGCCGTTGAGCAACCTTGGCATCAGCGCCTTGGACTACAACGGCAAGCGCGGCATCGCCA
>CAMUYT010000111.1 GCA_947164955.1 uncultured Bacteroidales bacterium
AGAGGCGGCCCGTCGACGAGCTGACGAAGATCTTCTTGGCGCCGTCGTTCTCCGGACGACCCACCTCGAGCACGGCAACGTCGTTGCCGCCTTCGCTGTCGGTCAGCGTGAAGTTGATCAGCGGGTAGTGGTTCTCGGCGGCACGGAATCCGCTGCCTGCGGTGTTCGTACGCATACCATTATTGAAGGTGATGTTGCCACCGGCGTTCACTTGGATGAAGAATCCTTGGTGCATGTTGATGTAGCGGTCGGCAGTGGTGGCTTCCTTAGAGGTCGTGGCCTTATATTGCAGCCATTTGCCAGTTTCAGGGTCATACACAGCATAGGTATTGGCAAAGTTACTGTTGCCCAGCAAAGTGGCATTTTCATCAACGAAAGCATCGAAATCCAGATAGCTCTGATAGGGGTTGCCTAAGAGGTTGTAGCCTGTGCGACCGGTGTTATAGCCATTCACGTCATTGACATTCGTGTAGGTAACAGGAATGGTAAATTCTCCATTGTTCAGCGTGCCACGGTTTTGGAGGAACTGCTTCATCTTTTCCTCTTGCAGTTGAGCAGCCATTTCAGCGGTGTTGCCATTGTCAGTAGTGATATCCCACATATGGAAGTTTGGATAGTACTGAGGATAGATAGCCATCAAATAACCTTTACCTTTGGTGAATTGGGTTTCGTTGGTATAAGCAATACTGGCGTGGTTTGCAGGGATGTCCTCACCATAATAATCCATGTGATGGTGGCTTGAACTATTGCGCTTGAAGTTGATCCAGTGGTACTGCGGCTCGTAGAAGCAGTAAAAATCAACAGGAGATGGCGATGCAGCATCTGTCGGGAACAACGCCTGATCATTGTTATTACCTTCCAACCAGAAATGACAGGGATCGGGATCGTTCCAACTAAATGGAGCAGCATAATTAGCATAACTATTGTCTCCATTAGGACCATAAGTCCAACCAAACTTGCTGTCTTGAAGCGAGGAACTGACCAAATGCCAACGCTGGCCCTCAGGAGTATTAAGATTGGTGTTATCCCATATCACTTCGCCAGTTTCAGGATCAATGGTGAAAGTGCAAGCATCGCTGAAGCTCTTCATGGTTTGTCCTGTGTAGGCATCGATGGCTGCATTGGTGCTTTGAAGTAGCGACACATTCTCGTCAATGTAAACCACGGTACCAGCAGTGGTCGAAGTGCCCTTGCTCGTATTGTCGTTGGCATACAAGTTGATGGCACCGCCATATATGATATCACTCTGAGTTTTATTGATAGCTTGGCTGACATGGTAATTGTGGTTGCCAGAACCACCGCTGGTGTATCCACTTCCTTCTCCAGGCAAGTGGGTTGCTGAATTCATCACACCATTGTTATGGCGTTCAAGCATTTGGTCAAGATTGGCTGCATAGTCGAGTGTGATGCCATCGGTGGAAGCCACACAGGTGTAATCCGTGAACTTCAAGATAGGATAGTCACTGTTGATGTTGCCTCCAATTGGATTAAGTGTCTCTTCATGAGTCTCTGGGTCAGTATAAGTGCCATTATCGTAACCACCAGCCGTGGTGCGTTTCCATTCGGCATAAGAGCCTCTGTTTTGGTTCAGCTTCATTACTAATGGCGTTCCACCTATGATAAGACCGTCTGTCCAAGTGCCACCCACCATATTGTCGTTGCCCCTACTAGTTGTGATCTTAGTCGGGTCATAAGTGATGGAATATCTCGGGAAGGAAACTTCGTTATCATCAGCAACCGCAAGGTCTGTTGCGGGTGTTTCCAAATTGCCAGGGACATAACAGTTGGTGATGGTGCCGTTTGCGCTCAATGTAGTTCCACCTTGAGGAGGCCACGTAAAGGAGTTTGAATTGGAACCTACCAGCTGACCAAACAAAGCTGCCGTTTCGCCACTGCCAAAACTACTGATACGCTCAAAACGAACATAGCAGTTGTTGATGGTACCTGCTTTGATTGATGTTTCATCGATTTTGAAATGGTGGTTGCGGCCAACAAGGCCACCCACATAGCGGAATAAGGCTTGTGGATCCTGACCTGAGGGATTAGTGGTACTTTCACCAAGATAGTTATACACTCCATTGGTGAAGCTGTTGGCCAAGGTGCTGTTGTACATTTCACCCACAGCGCCTCCCATGCAGTAGCCTGTTAATGTGGCCATGGCCATCGAGCTATGAATGGTGCCGCCATCGTTGAAACCAACCAATCCACCCAAAATCAGGTCTTGAGGATAGTATTTGTATGTCTCCTCTCCAACGATTACTTCTGAAATGTTATTGTCGCACGTCAATCTTCCTGCTGCCTCACAATTGTAGATAGCACCACCAGTAAGGGTGTCAGCAATGATGCCGAAGTGGACAAAGCCGTCGTCATGGTGCTTCGCGCGGAAGTCGGCATCAAGCACGAATACGTTCTTCACAACACCACTCGTTACGCCGTTACCTTTCACGTTGGCAAACATACCTGGGAAAACCGCAACTTGGCTTTCTGTTCCAGAAGCTTTTTTGTACATCTTCGAGGCATTGTTTTTCAGGCCAGTAATCACATAGCCGTTGCCATCGAAAACGCCTTCGTAATCGAGACGCACTTTTTTACCACCTTCATAAACAATTTCAGTTTCACCTGTCTCGGAATTAAGTTGTACCTTATATCCACTGCCGATAGGCACCCAGTTGTGGGCACTCATGTCGATGTCGGCTGTCAGTTTTCCAGGAAGGTTTGGATTAGAAGGTATGGTGTTGTTTTCGTCATAACCATAACGTCCGTTCACCTCGCTGATGAACCAAGCCAAGTCCTCGGGCGAGTCGATGTTGTCGGGATCGAAGCCTTCAGGCTCGGTAGTGACGATTTCCGTCCACACATCGCCAAGAACGTCGGCGATGGGTTGCTCGAAGTAAATGGGATCTTGTACTCCGTTGGGATAAATGACAGACATCTGGCCATTGGTCAAGATACCATCGCCCCAAACGCCATCTTCAATCTCAGCTGGGATTTTGATGACAATCTTTCTACCGCGAACGGTGTTGTTCGATTTACCGCACCAGTTTTCCTTAAAATTAAAGCCGGTGATTTGCAGCGTTTTGTTATCAGCACCACTAAAAGAAACTACGTTTACCGTGATGGGCTGATTCTCTTCGTTTGTATATGTATAAGATGTGGGTAATCTGTTCTCATTGCCGCCAGTTACGACGCCAATATTGCCTGCAGCGTCTTTTCCTAAAGTGAGGATACCTTCCTGTAGTGTTTCGAAAATGTAATCGTCTTTGGTGGGATTCGTAACATTGTTGATACTCGTAAGTTTTGGAGCATAGATTTTAATATCGTTCACCGTGGCGCCAGCAGGTAATTTGAAACTTTCTGAAATGACGTCTTGGATGATAGTGGCACTCGACATGTTGATAGGAGTGGCACCGCTTTGTGAGGCGATATTTGCGAAAGCTTGTTGAAGCGAACTCATTTGGCTTGAGCCATAGTAGTAGCCATCGTAATCCGAAACAGCTGATGCGCCTTCGGTAGTAGTCCACCCTTGCCAAGAAGTTACCGTCTCATTATAATCGCTGGAAATGAAGTGCAACAAACCGTTGGCGCACGCGTATGCACCAGAGGCAGCGCCACTGCCTGTACCCGCCCATTGGTCATAGCTGGTACTTGGCGAGGTCTTTGAAGTTATATATGCAGAGGTGTTGCTGGCATTGGATAAGATACCAATGGAGTAGATACGGGGCTTCTCATCGTTTTCAGCATCATGTTTAGCCACTCTGATAGTTTTAATTTCAGCGGCTTTGGCAACGGCTGCATCAGCTTCTTCCACGACTTGTTGAGTTTGGTTATTTCTCCAATAGTTATCATTTTGCCACATGTAACCAGGATAGCCATCAGTAAAGAAGACCACAATCATACCACGCGGGTAGGTTTTTCCTTCGCTAGTGAACGTGGTCGTCTCTCTATTATTGAAAACTTCAAGTGCCATATCAAGACCATACTGCATATAAGTGCCTTGTTTGCAATTGCCGCTGACAATATCATCAATGGCATCCTGCACATCGTCGTTTAAAGATTCTCCATCTTTAATTGAAACCAAGGCACTTTGATACTCGGTTGTTGTGTAATTGGGGTATGTGTTTGACTGGGTTCCGGTCAATAATTGCGTTCCATCATATGCTGCATTATTATTTCCAATTTTTGTGGATCCTGCGGCAAAACTGCATATTGCAATTCGGTGGTCAACATTGTTATTGACAGCATCCTGCCGCATCATTTCGCAAAACGTGCTCACTGCATTCTTAAGAGTGCCCATCGAACTATTCATGGACCTGGAGAAGTCGAGCACCAGCACGATGTCATTAGGTTGGTGTGTGGAGGTGGTAATCTCCGAGCCCGTTACGAAGGTTTCAAGGGTAATAGTACCTTTGTGGCCATCGGTACCAGGCGTGGGGGTCCATGTCTTAGACATCATCAGCTCGCCTTGTTCGCGCTGTCCCCACGCGTTCATTCCGCCCAGGCCGAGCACGAACCCTATTAATAATAAGGTGTGCCGCAGGGCGCGTTTCAGTCTGCTGTGGCCAATACGGGCACAGTCAGGGTTCATTTTGTTCATTTGTTTCATTTGCATTACTTTAATTTATTGTTAACTGATCTAATCTCCAAAGAACGGCATCGGAGTTCGCACACTCCAACTCGGCGGCAAAAATACAGAATTTTTATGAAATACGAAGCATTAATTAACATATTTTTTTCATTGGATATTAAATTGCTTAATATCAATGGTTTATAATGTTACTTTTGGGCTTCTCGTCCTCCATTTGCAACGAAAAAGTGGCTTATTACGAAACGGAACCGAAGAGGAAAAGGCTACAGAAATGATTTTTTGCGCCATCTATGGGCATGGGTGTTGGTTTTTAACGTTTGGCAGGGTTGGCAAGGGCGGTGGAAACAAGTTACCTACAGTCACGGGGTGCTGCCGCCGCGGCATAACCTATGCCATGCTTCGTTCCCCGCAGGGGAACCACCTCCCCCACTCCATTTCAAACTGCCCAAAAGCCGTTTGGGAGCAAAATTTGTCCTCGGTGGACACTTTTCAAGCCAAACGAAGCCTCCAGTTTTCCTACCTTTGAACGCTTTTAATGAATCAAATGACGAAATCCTGGGGTAAAAAAACATTATGCCTATGGGCATGTATGGCCGTGTTTTTGGGGACATCCGCCCAAAACCATTATTCCGTCTTCGTAGCCACGGACCGCCATCAAGAAACAACAAAACTGCAAAGCGTCGTCGCACAAGCAAAAAACTACATCGAGAACAACTACGGCTGTAGCATCTCGGCCGTGGTGCATGGCGGCGACCTGGTCAACAACTCGAGTAGCGGCACGCTGACCGCCATCAACGCTGAGTTTTTGGGCGTGCTGACCGACCTCACCACCACCGACATCTACTACACCTGGGGCTCGCACGACGAAAACGTTTCGTCGGCGGGCACCAATGGCTATCTGGCGAGCTCGGGCGTGGTGGCACGCGACATGTCGGGTGCCGTCGACTTAGGCGGACAAGCCTGGCTGTGGGGCATCGACTACAACGAGATGACCAACGCCACGACCGCCAACAGCGGTGCGGCCGTGTTCACCAGCTGGGTCAACAGCCTTGCCGATGACGATGTGCGCCCCATCATCATCATGAGCCACGTGCCCTTGCACCATCGCCGTGGCGACAACTATGGCGCCACCACATGGCTCACCGCCATCAACGAGGCCGCCATCAGCAGAGACATCATCTTCCTTTGGGGGCACAACCACACCGGATCGACCTCGGCCGACTCAAACCACGCCTATGTCGCCGTCGGTGGCAGCCTCACCCCCGAGGCCAGCACAGGCGGTGGCGGTGGCGGCAGCGGCCCAGGAAGCGGCGGAAAAAGCAATGACACCGATGCCGGAGGCTCGGGGACGGCAGGCTCGCCCGTGACCATCAATTTCACCTACATGAACGCCGGCTACATCACCTCGGGCACCCACGGCTGGAACGGCTCCACCATCACCATCGACAACAACTACATCAACATCGACAATTTCTCGACCTCCAGCCACTACACCAACCGGATCATCACCCGCAAGACGCCCGTCTCCACCACGCAATACACCGTCACGGCCACCGCCGAGCCCCAAGAAGGCGGCACCGTGCTCGGCACCGAGACGCCTTATTACGCCAATGCCACCTGCATCCTGCAGGCCGCGCCCTACACGGGCTACGGCTTCTCGCATTGGACGCAAAACGACAGCATCGTAGGTACCGACCCCCTCTTCAGCTTCACCGTCACCAGCGACACCAGCTTCGTCGCACATTTCGTGCCCGTCGACACCTACACCGTCGGCACGATGCCTGCCACCAACGGCAGCCTCAGCGCTTGGCCCACCGTGGCCGCCGAAGGCGAAGCCGTCGTCCTCACCGCCGAACCCGATGCCGGCTACCGCTTGGACGAGTGGGTCGTCTTCAAGAGCGACGACGCAGCGACACGCATCGCCGTGACCAACAACCATTTCGTCATGCCCGCCTTCGACGTCACCGTGACCGCAGGCTTCACCACGCCCACCGAAACCGAAGTCGCCATCGGCAGCGGCACGAGCACCAGCAACTACCTGCCCACCGACCTCACGAAAAAATACAGCCTAACGGAGCAGATCTACCTCCCCTCTGAAATAGGCACTGCAGGCACAATTACCACCCTCGCCTTCTACAAAAGCAGCTCCGACCAGGGCGCCAGAAACAGGTCGTTGGACGTCTACCTCAAGCACACCTCCAAAATGGAATTCGAAAACACCAGCGACTGGGAGAACGTATCGACCGATGACAGGGTCTTCTCCGGGACCGTCACCGTCCCCACGGCGGCAGGATGGATCACCATCACCTTGGACACGACCTTCGAATACAACGGCACCGACAACCTGCTGGTCTGCTTCGACGACAACACCAATACAACTACCTCACGCGAGCGTTCCTTTTATGTCTATCAAGTCGACGGCTATCTGAACAGGACCATCATTTTCCGCGGCGAAAACAACTACGACCCGACCAACATCATGTCGCAGGGCGCAACGTCCATCTCAAACGAAAACAACCAAATCAAGTTCAACATCACCTTATCCAACACCGAGACCCCGACGCAAAACGTCGTGCTGAACCAAGGCTGGACCTGGTGGGCCCCAACGGTCGCCCTGCCCTTCGACAGCCTCAAAACCGTCCTCGACACCCAAAGCAGCGAGTCCCTGCTCATCGATGCGCAGGCGAAGGGCTTTGTTCAGCGCAACGACAACGTTTGGGGAGGCACCCTCGACACCCTCCTCGTGGGCCAGATGTACAAGATCTATTCGCCGACCGCGTTGGTGTTCACGCTCACAGGTCGGCAGTCCATAGCCCTCGTCACCCTAACCGAAGGCTACACCTGGTTTGGCTATGCCGGCGCGCAGCGCACCGACATCGCCACCGCCCTCGGCAGCTTCGAGCCCGCCGACGGCGACGAGATCATCTCACTCCTTGGCGTTGCCACTTATAGCAGCGACAGCGGCTGGCACGGTGCTTTCAGCCAACTCAGCCCCGGACAGGGTTACATCTACCATACGGCAACCACAGGCACACAGACCATACAGTTTTAGAAAAAAGGGATGACCCTGTCATCCCGACAGGGTCATCCCAAAATAATACAAATGAATCAAATGATCCGCCCCGAGAGGGGCGGTTTTATGTTGACTTGGTTTAGTCCTTTTTCTTGCGCTTGCCAAGCAGGTAGGCACCAGCCAAACCAGCCAGCACCACGATGCCTTC
>CAMUYT010000112.1 GCA_947164955.1 uncultured Bacteroidales bacterium
TCCCAAGGTGCTGCAAGAGCGGCTGAAGACGCTCTTCGCGCCCGTGCTTTTGAGCCTCGACCAGAAAGACTATGGCGTTTTCGTCACCTCCGACTTGCTGCGCGACATCGATGGCGAGCTGTCCGTCACGGTGTGCGATTTTGAAGACCTTAAATCCGACGAGCTCGTAGACAACCCAAAGTTTGAACAAAAAGTGGAAGTGGAGATGAAGGCCAACGAGAACCGGAAATACGCCGTGGAAGGTCTAAGCGATTATTTGAGAAATGCCGATTTGCAAAAGGTTTACGTGAAGCTGGAACTGACCGAAGGCGACACCCTCACCGCCGAGCGCAAATGCTATTTCCGCGCTTTTTTTGAGTGAGGGCTGTAACTTTTTTGTTGTTTCTCCGTATTACGTTTGTTGATAAGAAGAACAACAAACAACTAAAACATCAATAAAATGAAAAAAAGAATGATTTTGGCAGCCTTGCTGCTGCTGGCCTTCGGAACGATGAAGGCGCAGGAAACACTGATTCCTACTCCAGATGGTGATGGGAGCAAGATTAACACGATAGTGCTTAGGGGGTCGGGACCTTTGAAACTTTGCCAAGGCGACAAACTGACGATGAATGCCGTCGGATCTGATGCACGATATCGAGTTGAAGACAGCGTTTTGTACCTGTTGGGCTCGGGCTCGCGAGAGGTGACGATTCCGAACCTGAGTTACTTGGAGGTTTGGGGAGGTACTTCGAGTGTGCAAATGAAATCTGGTGCATTGCGAGGCAAGAACCTATCCATCAAGAAGACGGGAAGCTCTGGGATTGTGGATCTTTTGGTCGATTATGACAATGTCTATGTGCGTTCTGCGGGTGGCAAGGTGACGCTGTCGGGCAAATGCAATGTGTTTTGTAGCGAGACATTAGGCAATGGTAGGGTGGATGCCTCGAAATTGGATTACAAGGCCAATATCCAGTGGAGTGGCAAACAGTGGAACATGGCCTTTAACCTTGATGATTCGGCGGATAGGGAATCGTTGCAGAACATGGTGAAAGAAGCCCAATCCTTCTTCAATGCGGAATCTTGCCGCATTGGTGATGAACACCGAGATGTAGCGAACCGCCCGAATGACACGATAGGTTTCGGTAATCCCGATATGCCACAATTTGACGAACTCATGCGCGAATTGGGTGTAAACCTTCAACAACTTTCCGACTCGGTGGACTGGGAGCAGTTTGAACGCGATATGGAAAAATGGGGTGCCGACATGGAAGAATGGGGTAGAAAAATGGAGAAGTGGGCGGATAGATACGAGCGAAAGATGGAAAAGTGGGGGGATAAACATGGTAGGAATTATGACTATCATTTCGAGTACAACAACAATCGCCCTGGATCGAAGGATGAAGGAGTTAAAGATAAGCAACCCGAGAAAAGAAACCTCCTCTTCGACGCCCACTGGAACGGCTTCGAGGCTGGCTTGAACATGCTCCTCGACCCCTCGGCCATGAATACCTACACAGGTCCCCACGACTTCATGGCCATCCGTCCGATGCGCAGCTGGTATTTCGGCTTCAACATCGCCGATGTAGGCGTTGCTTTCGACAGGAGACATAGAGTCGGCTTGTTTACAGGCATCGGCATCGGCTGGAACAACTACAGTTGGAAAAACTATATTAGGATGACGGTGGAAAATAATGAGTTGGTCAATACTTTGCTGCCCGACGACCGCCCAGTGAAGAACAGCAAGTTTGGCCTGCTCTATGCCCAGGTCCCGTTGATGATCGAAGTGAGGCCAACGCACCATTTTTACATCGACTTTGGTGTGACGGGCGGTATCCGCCTCGCCTCTTGGACCCGCATCAAGTATGCCGATGGCAGCAATGAGAAGACCTATAACAACTACTTGACCAACCTGTTCAAATGTGATGCCTCGCTGCGCATCGGTGGCGAGAATTTGGGCTTCTTCGCCAACTATGCGCTTGTCCCCACCTACGTTAAAGGTCGTGATGCAGCCAAGGCACACCCGCTCATGTTGGGGTTTAGCATCAATTTCTGATTTTGATTTTTCTCAAGAAGAAATTGTAGTGACCTACAAATTATTTTCCACGCAGAACTGTGGGAATCGTGGGAACCTACTGAACACCATTTTTGCGTCGCTTTGCGTCATTGCGAGGAGGCACGACGAAGCAATCCAGGGATGTTATTCTCTGGATTGCTTCGTTTTGCTTAATGACGCGAAACGTGTCGGCGCAAAGCGGCGACCATTCACAAAGTCCTGCGTATTCTGCGTGAAAAAGGAACTCACTCCCCGCGTTTCTCCTCCCACCGTTCCTTGGCTTCTTCAAGCTGCTCGTCGGCGCGTTGGTAAGCGGCCAAGGCCATGTCGGTGGCGGCCTCGATGGTCTCTTTCTTGGCTTGGCTCAATCCCGAGTTGATGAGGCTGGCGAAGCTCGAATGGCGACCGCCCGTCAGCCACAGCAAACCTCTGCCGATAAGGGAAACGCCTTCATCTTCAAGGTTTTCCTCAAACGAATGGTTTTCATATTGTGCGAGAGCCATTCCTGCATTGATGCGATAGGCCAAATAGTCGAAATCAGGCTCCATGAAACCAGAAATGGAACTTTCAATTTGCATCGTTCCTGATTTGATGGACGGCAATTCGGCCACAAGTGGCATTCCCATTTTTTCCATGACAATCTCCTCAACTTCGACCTTTTTTTCTCCGACCACGACATTCTGTTTGACGAATTGAGCGGGTCTTGTCTGCAAGGCAAGCCTTTCCCTCGGCCTCTCGATGCGTGTTGCGGCAATAGGTTGTAGCTCAGCAATCGGGTCTACTTTTGGCAACGACTTTTCGGGCCACAAACTGACGGTGAGCAGCAGTCCCGCAGCGGCGGCAGCCGTGGCGATTTTGACGTAAAGCGGTACGACGGCCACTTTTTTCTTCAGGCCTTCCTTGTTTTCATAGGCAAGGGCAGGAGCCTCCAAATGCGGAAGTTCCTCGGTGAGTTCGTCCCAGTCCAAGCCTTGGGTCGCGACGAATTGCCGCAGTTCTTTCGCCCCTTCGGGGCTGAGGTTGCCCTCCACATAATCAAGGAGATAGGCTTCGTAGTTGTCAATAGTGATGTTCATGGCTCGTTGTCGATGAGGTTGTCGATGCTTTTTAGTTTGTTTTTCAATGCGGTGCGGGCGCGGAAGATGTTCACCTTTACTTGCGCCTCGCTTTGCCCCGTGATGTCGCCGATTTCGCGGTACGAATAGCCTTCGTAGTCGCGTAGGAGTAGGGCGTTGCGTTGTGCTTCGGGCAGGGTGCCGATGGCTTTGTGCAGGATGTCGTTCACGTCGGGGTAGGGGATGTTGCTCCCTTGTTCGACGTTCGGCGCTTGTTCTTCCAGGCTGGCAAAACGTTGGTTGCGACGGACTTCGTCAATCATGGCATGGTGGGCGGTGGCGAAGAGGTAGGTCTTGGCTGTGGCAAAGTCTATGGTTTTCACCTTCTCCCAAACGCGTGCAAAGCTCTCCTGCACCACGTCCTCGGCCTGCTCGCGGTTGCGGAGGCTCGCGAACGCGAAGCGGAAAAGCCTGTCGGCATATTGCTCCACGCACTGGTTGTACTGATGTCTGTCCATCGTTTGCAATAATACGGACTTTGTGCGAAAAAGTTACACAGAAATGAAAATTTTGCAGTCAAGGTCATTGAGCTTTCGAAGGGCGGCCTTCGTATTGAAATAATTCCTACTTTTGCCTCAAAATTCAAAATCATGCTTCTAAACTACATCACTTGGAACGTCGATCCTGTTCTGTTCTCCATTGGCAATATCCACGTTCGTTGGTACGGCCTGCTGTGGGCTTTGGGTTTTTTCATCGGCTATTTCATCATGAAGCGCATCTACAAGCGCGAGCATATGTCCGAAGATTCGTTGGACAAGTTGCTGATTTACATGCTCGTGTCGACTGTCATCGGGGCGCGTCTTGGCCATTGCCTGTTCTATGAGCCGGAATATTACCTTTCCAATCCGCTGAAGATGCTTGCCGTTTGGGAAGGCGGTCTTGCAAGCCATGGCGGCGCCATTGGGATCTTGATTGGCTTGTGGCTTTATGTGCGCAACTACAACAAGTCGACGAAGAAGCAGAAGACCGACCTCCAGCGCATCAATTACATTTGGATTCTCGACCGCATCGTGGTGGCGGTGTGCCTCGTCGGGGCGTTGATTCGTTTGGGCAATGTGTTCAATCATGAGATTTACGGCACGCCCACTTCGCTGCCTTGGGGCTTCGTCTTCATGCGTGGCGCGGAGCAGTTTTGTGGCACTTTCGACAACTACACGGCTTGCAACTCGTGGGACGCTCCTTGTCCGCCGAGTGAGTGGCTGCCATGCCACCCGACGGGTCTCTACGAAGCCTTCTTCTGTCTCGTGGCGATGGGTATCTTGTTGTGGATGTATTACAAGCGCGACCTCGGCCACAAGCAGCCTGGCTTGATGTTCGGCACTTTCCTCGTCATCATTTTTGGCTCGCGCATCTGCATCGAGTTCCTGAAAAACGTGCAAGTGGAGTTTGAGAAAAACATGACCTTCGACATGGGGCAATGGCTCAGCGTCCCGTTTGTTGTCATCGGCATTGGGATGATTGTTTGGAGCTTTGTGAAAAAGAAACAAGCGTAAGTGAAAGCCAAAGGCAAAATAAAACCAGCGTCCGGATTCGTCCAGACGCTGGTTTCATTTCAAGGGTTAAGCCCTTATTTTAGTTGTAATACGCCATCATGAATTCCGTCATGCGGTCGGTAGTCAGTTGCGCGATGTCGTCGCGGCCATATTTCTTGGCCACGTCGCCGAAGTGCTTCAGCAGGCTCATGCCTTCGTCGACATCTTCTTCGTAATACTTCCTGAACTTGGGCTTCATGCCGCCGTAGTACTTCACCTTGTCGCAGTAGTTGTTGACGAGGTTCATCAGATAGGCATCGCCTTTCTCGGTTGCACCGCAGATGTAGTACATCTCGGGGAACTGGTAGGTGTGAATCTCGACAGGGAACTTCTCGTTCGGGAAGAACTCCTGGTATTTGTCCATGACGACGACAGCCGAGTCGAACTCACCGTGGTTGACCAAAGCCTGCGCCAAACGCGAATAGGCCAATTGGGCATAGCTCACATTGCGCACACTTTCGCGGTCGGGCACCACATCTTCCTGGTTCAGATTGCCCCAGTTGACGATGCCTTCGTTTGCCTTGGTCACCAACAAATCGTAGCTGCCTTCGCGATACACACCGCCATAGCGTTTGAGGTAATCCTCAGCCTCGACGGGGATGAACCTGTAAGCCAGACCTTCCATGTGGAGGTACTTGTCGATGCCCAAGGTTTTCGACATGTCGCTGAACGAGGTGAAATACACCGGACGTTCCCAATTGTTGGTAGCCATGAAGTCGAGGAGCATAAGGGCGTTCTTGAAGATGGCACGGCTGTCCTTGATTTCCCAATCGATCTCGTCGACGATGCGGTCGGCCATCTCGGGTGGCACGATGCCGTTGCGGATGCAGGCTTCCTTGTCGACGGTGAGCTTCACGCTACGGCAGGGGATGTAGTTGTACGAACCGCCAGGATAACGTTTCACGGCCTTCGGGTTGTGGATGAAGTCGATGATTTGCTTCAGCTCCACGCGCTTGCCGTTGAAGAAGTCCTCTTCCTCGATGTAGACCTGCTCGTTGATGCCGTTGTTGTATTCCTCAGGGGTCAAAGTGAGCGGCAACGGGTCGGATTCATACACCTTGCGGCCCATCTGGTGCACGTACCAATAGCCGCCCGAGAGCATGTAGTTGCACACGCGCACGTCGGTGCGGAAGCCTTCCACTTCTTGCACGTACCACAAGGGGAAGGTGTCGTTGTCGCCACGGGTGAAGATGACGGAGTTGGGCGGCAACTGTGCGAGGTAGTTGCGCGCCCAGTCGCGGGCTGAGGTCTTGCCCGAGCGGTTGTGTTCTTCCCAGCCGTTGGCGGCCAAAACGCAAGGCACGGCCAAGAAGCAAATCAGTCCGACGGCAGCCACGGTAACCATGCTTTCCTTCTTCAGCAGCTTGTTGACCCAGTCGATGAGGGCGATCACGCCGATGCCGATCCAGATGGCGAAGGCGTAGAACGAGCCGGCATAGCTGTAGTCGCGCTCACGAGGCTGCTGCGGGGTTTGGTTCAGGTAGATGACGATGGCCAAACCGGTCATGAAGAACAGCAGGAAGATGATCCAGCTCTGCTTCCAGTCTTTTTTGAGCAGCCAGAAGAGGCCGATGAGACCGAGGATGAGCGGCAGGAAGTAATAGGTAGTGCGTCCTGGGTTTTGCAGACTTGCAGGGATGTTTTTCTGGTCGCCGAGGCGGGCACTGTCGATGGCATTGATGCCGCTGATCCAGTTGCCGTGGCTCAGTTCGCCTTGGCTTTCGATGTCGTTCTGACGACCCACGAAGTTCCACATAAAATAGCGCCAATACATCCAATTGCATTGGTAGTCAATGAAAAACTTCATGTTTTGTCCGAAGGTGGGCTTGCTGGCAGTGACGGTCTCGCCCATGTAGTTCCTGAAGCGGACGTTTTCGCCAACGATGTTGCCGCTGGCATTCTTGCGATAGCTTTCGTACATCTCTGAGTGTGAGCCTCTTTGCGTGCTCCACATGCGCGGGAACAGGCCTTTCATCTCGTCGGGATATTCGGGCTTGCTGCGTGTGCCGTCGTCGGTGACGATGTATTTGCCCGCTTCCTTGTCTTTTACGTAGGTGGGCGTACCTTTCACGAAGTCGGTGATGGGCGCGTTATAGTACGGGCCGTAGAGCAAAGGCCAACTGCCGTATTGGTCGCGGTTGATGTAGGCCAATAACGAAAGGGCTTCCTTGGGCTCGTTCTCGTTGATAGGCGTGTTGGTGTTGGCACGGATGACCAACATGAAGAACGATGAATAGCCGATCAGGATGAACATCAGCGAAAGGATGGCGGTGTTCCATATCACCTTGCCGCGCTTGGCAGTGAACCACAACCCCCAAACGATGAGCCCGATGATGAGGGCAAAATAGATGATGGTGCCGAGGTTGAATGGTGCGCCAAGCGAGGTCACAAAGAACAGCTCCATCTTGCCCGCCAGGTTGATGACCTGCGGCACGAGGAACATGTTGAGGAACCACAGCAAGACCACCGAAACCACGCCAGCCACCACAAAGCCCCAGAACGAGGTCTTTTGCCACTTCTTGAAGTAGACCACATACACGAAGGCAGGGATACACAGCAAGTTAAGCAGGTGCACACCGATACTGAGGCCGATGAGGAAGGCAATGAAAATGATCCAGCGGGTGCTCTTCGGGTCGTCGGCCACTTGCTCCCATTTCAGGATGGCCCAGAAAGTGACGGCAGTGAACAACGACGACATGGCGTAGACTTCGCCCTCCACGGCGTTGAACCAGAACGACTCGGTGAAGGTGTAGGCCACCGCGCCGACGAAGCCGGCTAATAGCACACCTATTTTATTAATCCACGGCGCGTTTTCACCTTCTTTCATCCAAACTTTCCGTGCCATCAGGGTGATGGTCCAGAAGAGGAAGACGATGGTGAGGCCGCTGCAAATGGCCGACATCACGTTGATCATCATGGCCACTTTGGTGACATCGCCGCCGGCAAAGAGCGTGAAGAAACGCCCAATCATCTGGAACAGCGGTGCCCCGGGCGGGTGACCCACTTGCAGTTTGTAAGCCGTTGAAATGTACTCGCCGCAGTCCCACCAGCTCACGGTAGGCTCGAGCGTGAGGAAATACA
>CAMUYT010000113.1 GCA_947164955.1 uncultured Bacteroidales bacterium
CATCGGCGCTGGCCACCATCTCGCTCAGCATGGAGAAGACGGTGATGGGCAGGTTGAGGCCACCATAGCGGCGCGGCATGGAGACACCCCAAAGGCCGCCCTTGGTGCAAGCATCGAGATTTTCCTTGGTCTTGGAGGCATAAATCATACGGCCATTCTCCAAATGCGGACCTTCGAGGTCGACGCTCTCGGAATTGGGTTCGATGATGTTGGCGGTGATGTCGCCCGTGATGTCAAGCACGCGGCGGTAATTCTCCATCGCATCTTCGTAGTCAACGGGAGCATCTTCGTAGGTTTCCTTGTCCGCAAAGTTGCGTTCCTTCAGCTCGACGATACGCTTCATCAGCGGGTGGTCGAGGTAGAATTGCAGGTTCGGGTTATCGTTATAATAGTTTGCCATGATTACTTCGAGTTTTGTTTGTAATACTTAATCAACTTCGGGACGACTTCTTCAACCGTTCCAACAATCACATAGTCCGCAATCTTATTAATAGGTGCGTCGGGGTCGCTGTTCACCGAGATGATGATCTTGGAGTCCTGCATACCGGCGATGTGCTGGATCTGTCCACTGATGCCGCAGGCGATATACACCTTCGGGTGTACGGTGACGCCGGTCTGACCGATCTGTCGGTCGGTGTCGCAGAAGCCCGCATCGACAGCGGCACGCGAGGCACCGACTTCGCCATGGAGCACCTTAGCGAGTTCGAACAGCATGTCGAAGCCTTCCTTCGAGCCCATGCCATAACCGCCAGCCACCACGATGGGCGAGCCTTTCAGGTTGTGCTTGGCAGCCTCCACATGGTGGTCGAGGACCTTGACGACGTAAGCCTCGGGAGAGACATACTTGCTCACTTCGGGATAGACCACTTCGTTTTTGGCCTTGCCTTCATAGACGGCTTTCTGCATCACGCCCGAGCGCACCGTGGCCATCTGCGGACGATGCTCAGGGTTGACGATGGTGGCCACGATGTTGCCACCGAAAGCGGGACGAATCTGATAAAGCAGGTTGTCGTAGTGCTTCTTGGTCTTGATGTCGTCGAAGTCGCCGATTTCGAGTTGGGTGCAGTCGGCGGTGAGGCCGCTGGTCAGCGACGAGCTGACGCGCGGACCGAGGTCGCGACCGATGACGGTGGCGCCCATCAGGCAGATCTGCGGTTGTTCCTCCTTGAAGAGGTTGACGAGGATATCGGTGTGCGGGGCTGAGGTGTAGGGGAACAAGCCCTCGCCGTCGAAGGCGAACAGCTTATCCACGCCGTAAGGCAGGATTTGGTCTTCCACCTTGCCCTTGATGCCTGTGCCAGCCACCACAGCGTGCAGTTCCACGCCCAGCTGGTCGGCCAATTTACGCCCTTTGGTGAGCAACTCCTGTGAGACTTCGGCAACCTGTGTGCCTTCGGTCTCAATATATACGAATACGTTGTTCATGGTTATCCAATAATCTTTTCATCCAACAATTCTTTCACTAATCCTTCCACATCGGCGTCGCTGGCGCTGAGGGTCTTGCTTTCCTTGGCCTGGAAGACGATGTTTTGCACGGTTTTCACCTTGGTCGGGCTGCCCGAGAGGCCACATTGGTTGGGGTCGCCATCCACATCGGCCACGCTCCATTGGTTCAACGTCAAATATGGACGGGTCTTGCTCAATTCAGCATTCCGCTTCCCACATTCAGAATTAGCATCCACTTCCAATGGGCACATGGCATATTTATACTTCATCACCAACTTGGCGTTGCACGGACGGCACGGAGCTGCGCTACCGTTGACAGTAATCACGCAAGGCAACGGCACTTCCACGGTCTCCACGCCACCGTCGATATGGCGACGGATGGTGGCGATGTCGTTTTCTATCTTGAGGATTTCCTCAGCGTAGGTCACTTGGTTGAGACCAAGTTTCTGGGCCACTTGCGGACCCACTTGAGCCGTGTCGCCGTCGATGGCCTGACGACCACCAATGACGATGTCGACGTCACCGATCTTCTTGATGGCAGTGGCGAGGGCGTAGGAGGTGGCTAACGTATCGGCGCCAGCAAAGAGGCGGTCGGTGAGCAGCCAGCCCGTGTCGGAACCACGGAAGAGGCCTTGGCGGATGATTTCGCCGGCGCGGGGCGGGCCCATCGTGAGCACGCCGACGGTGCTGCCTGGGTTTTGCTCCTTGAGGCGCAGGGCCTGTTCGAGCGCATTCAGGTCTTCAGGATTGAAGATTGCGGGCAGTGCGGCGCGGTTGACGGTGCCTTCCGGCGTCATGGCGTCCTTGCCCACATTTCTCGTATCAGGCACTTGCTTGGCAAGCACCACGATTTTCAATGCTTTAGTCATAAAAATAAATTTGTCGTTTTCAATTTGGGCGCAAAGATACGGAATTTCTTTGAATTGCAAATGTTCCAAAGAAATGAGGTTTGTAGGACTGCCCTACCAAAGCAGCCACTGTAAAGAATCGGAGGCCAAATACGTTATATTTTACCACGAAGGCGTGTTTTTTGGCGTTCGTGGTAAATTATAGGCGTTTTTTGGGGTGAGCATTTCAATGCGTACAAATTTTCGATTCAATCGTAAATCTGTACGGAAAAAAGCGGCTAACCGAGTCTGATGCGTCCTAAAACGCCGTGGATGCACGGGCTCAGAAGGCATCATGTTGTTTGCTATCATTTGTATGTTGGTCTTTTACATTGTAATCTTTTTGCAAAGATAAACAATTATTTGGAGAATTCGCAAAATGTCGAATTCTATCATCAGCAGGGTGCAATTAATTTCATACTTTTGCCGCAAATTTTGAAGATGTCCATCACTGAAATCCTAAATAGAATCGGTCCTTCGACAAGCTCAGGAATCTTGACGCATGAAGAAATCAAACTTCTCCTCGCTGCCGAAGGCGACGACAAGAAACTGCTGTTCGACAAGGCTTTGCAGGTGAAGCTGGCACACTTGGACAACTTCGTCCACCTGCGCGGGCTGATTGAATATAGCAACGTTTGCACCAAATATTGCCTCTATTGCGGCGTGCGCAGCAAGAACCCGAACTTCGAGCGCTACACGCTCAGCGACGAGGAGGTCATCGAATGTGCGAAGCTGGCGCATGAATTGGGCTACGGCTCGGTGGCGCTGCAAAGCGGCGAGCGCAGCGATGCCGCTTTTGTCGACAAAATCACCCATTTGGTCAAGGAAATCAAGAAGATCGACAACGGTAGCCTCGGCATTACGCTCTCCTTGGGCGAGCAGACCGAAGAGACCTACCGCCGTTGGTTTGAGGCAGGCGCGCACCGTTATCTGCTCCGCATCGAGGCCTCAAACGAAGATCTTTATTATAAGATTCACCCGCGCGACGCGAAACACGATTTCAAGACGCGTTTGAACTGCATCGACAGTCTGCTGAAAATCGGCTACCAAACCGGCACCGGCGTGATGGTGGGTCTCCCCTTCCAAACTTTGGACGACCTCGCCGACGACCTGCTGTTTTTCAAAAAGAAAGACGTGGCCATGGTCGGCATGGGGCCGTTCATCCCGCATCCCGACACGCCGCTTTGGCAATACAGAGACCAAATTCCGTCCGCCGAAAAACGTATGGAACTGACTTAGAAGATGATAGCCACGCTGCGCCTGATGATGCCCGAAATCAATATGGTGGCGGCCACGGCCAACCAAACCGTCGACCCGCAAGGGCGCGAGAAGGCCATCGCGGCGGGAGCCAACGTGATCATGCCCAACCTCACGCCCAACGAGTTCCGCGAAAACTACCTCATCTATCCCGACAAGGCCTGCGTGAGCGACAAGCCCGATCAGTGCCAGACCTGCCTCGACGTCCGCTTGGCTGCCATCGGACACAAGGTTCTGTACAACGCTTGGGGCGACTCGGTAGCCTTTACGCGGAAAAATGCTCCAAAATGATGGCCGTTCCGAAAAAATCACTATTTTTGCCCCTTTGAAAATCAATTTCCTTTCAATATGAGAAAACATATCCTAACCGCCCTGCTCGTCATGCTGTCGGTCGTGACTTTCGGCCAGCAGTGGGTCGCCATCAAGAGCGACGCTCCGAGCACCATTCAGACGACTTTGGTTGCCTCTTCTGAGAGCAGCATCACCGTCAACCTGCAAGTTCCTGGCTTCTATGCCATGGATGTGAACACGCCTCGTGGCGAGGCCAACCTCATCTCTGTCCCCAAGACGGTGACCACCGCCAAAGCCGGCGAGCCAAACCTGCCCGTGATTGCAGTTGCGGCCATCGTTGGCGACCGTCAGCACTACAGCATCCGTGTCGTCGACGCGCAATACACCGATTATCCGATGGAAGTGGCCCCGTCGAAAGGCGATTTCCCGCGCACCATCAACCCTGCCGACGTGCCTTACACCTACGGCGAGACCTATGCAACGGACGCCTTCTTCCCGGCCCAAAACGTGGGACTCTATGACCCTTACATTCTGCGCGACTTCCGTGGACAGAACATGGTGGTCTACCCCTTCGCCTACAACCCGATTTCGAAGACCTTGCGCGTGTATTACAACATGACTGTTGAGATGTACGCCGACGGGCAGCAAGGCGAAAACATCATCGACCGCCGCTCGACGACGGTGACAATGGATCCCGAAATCAAGACGATGTATGAGCGTCAGTTTATCAACTTCAGCGAAGGCCTGAGCAAATACACGCCCATGGTTGAGACCGGCGACCTGCTCATCATCTGCCACGACGCTTTCATGTCCGCCATGCAGCCTTTCGTCAACTGGAAGAAGCAGATTGGCCGTCCCACCACGATGGTCGGCACCTCCACTGCGGGCACGACCACGACCGCCATCCAGACTTACATCCAAAACCAATACAACGCCAACCCCAACCTCACCCATGTGCTTTTGGTGGGCGACGTCGGACAAATCCCTGGCATCAACTTCACCGCAGGTAGCGGATGGAGCGGCTACAGCGGCAAGAGCGACAACATGTATGGCCAAGTGGTTGGTAACGACCTTTATAACGACATCATCGTTGGTCGTTTCTCCGCTGAAACCGAAGCCCATGTTACCACGCAAGTCAACAAGGTGATCCATTACGAAAGAGACATCAACGCCTCTGACACTTGGCTGACCTTTGGCGACGGACTTGGCAACAATGACGGCCCCGGCCATTTTGGAGAATATGACTGGCAACACATCGAGAGCATTCGCCAAGACCTTTTGACTTACAACTACACCACCGTCTATCAAGACTATCCTGGCGTTTCAGGTTATTCCTCATCGGCAACCGTCTTGAGCCAACACATCAACGATGGTGTGAGCATCATCAACTATTGCAACCACGGCTCGGAGACCAGCTGGGCCTTGAACAACTACAGCAACTCTCACGTCAACGCATTGACCAATGTCAACAAGTTGCCCATCGTTTGGTCGGTGGCCTGCCTCAACGGTAAATACGACTACAGCCAGCCTTGCTTTGGCGAGACTTGGCTCCGTGCCACCAGCGGCAATGTCAACAATCCCGACCCGACACAACCCACGGGTGCCATCGGCGGCATGTTCTCCTACATCTCGCAACCTTGGCAAGAACCGCAATACGGCCAGGACGAGATGGTGGACGTGTTGACCGAACAACACGCCGACAACATCAAGCGCACATTGGGCGGTATCTCGTTTGACGGCAACATGAAGATTTTGGACCAATACGGCCAAAACGCCAACGCCGCCAAGGGTACCTACCTCTCGTGGATCCTCTATGGCGACCCGACTTTGACCGTCCGCAACGCCGTCCCGCAAAACATGAACGTGACCCACGCCTCCTCGATGAGCACCAACGCGACCTCATTCATGGTCAACGCCACCAACGGTAATGGTGCTTTGGCCACTTTGACGCGCAACAATGAAATCATGGGCTCGGCTACTATTAATAATGGTGTGGCCAACATCACCTTCACTGCTCCCGGCACGACGGGAACAGCCACGTTGACCGTGTTTGGCTACAACAAGATCACTTACATTGCCACCATCCAAATCACCAATGGCGGCACGCAAACCTACAACATCAACGTTTCGGCTAACCCGAATAATGGTGGTCAAGTTGCTGGCGGTGGTACCTACGAGCAAGGTCAACAATGCACCGTTTCGGCCACGGCCAATGCCGGCTACACCTTCGTCAACTGGACCGAAAACGGCACGGCAGTCTCCACGCAAGCCAACTACACCTTCACCGTGACGGGCAACCGCACTTTGGTGGCCAACTTCCAAGCCCAGCCGCAAAACTACACCGTCAGCGTGTCAGCCAACCCGACCAACGGAGGCACTGTCACGGGCGGCGGCTCTTACCAGCAAGGACAATCTTGCACGGTTTCGGCGGCTGCAAACCCCGGCTTTACCTTCACCAACTGGACCGAGAACGGCAATGTGGTCTCCACACAAGCCAATTACACCTTCACCGTGAATAGCAACCGGACCTTAGTCGCCAATTTCCAAACCCAGACCTACACTATCACCACCTCGGCCAATCCTAACAATGGCGGCACGGTGACTGGCGGTGGCACCTATCAACAAGGTCAATCTTGCACCGTTCACGCCACGGCTAACACGGGCTACACTTTCACCAACTGGACCGAAAACGGCAACGTGGTTTCGACCAATGCCAATTATAGCTTCACGGTAAACAGCAACCGCACTTTGGTGGCTAACTTCCAAATCCAAAGCTTTACCATCAACGTGAATGCCAACCCCGCTGAAGGCGGCACCATTACTGGTGGCGGCACATACAACTTAGGCGAGACATGCACCGTCACTGCTACCGCTGCCGAAGGTTACAACTTTGTCAATTGGACACAAGGTTTCTTCTCAGTTTCCACTGAGGCCTCGTATAGCTTCACCGTTACCAGCAACATGACTTTGACGGCCAACTTCGAGACACAGACCTTCGAGGTCAAAGTTATCATTGATCCGGAAGAGGCAGGTACCGCTTCTGGCGAAGGAACCTACAACTATGGTGACGAGGTTGTGCTAACCATTGTCCGCAACGAAGATTGGGCTTTCCAAAACTGGACTGAAAATGGCGAGGTGGTTTCAGAAGAAATGACCTACACCTTCGTCATCACCAGCGACCGCGACCTGGTGGCCCACTTCATGCACACCGAAGGCATCGGCGAACAAACGGCCAACGTCAGCCTTTACCCCAACCCCACCCAAGGCGAAGTGACCCTTGAAGGCGAAGGCATGCAAAGCGTCCGCATCGTGAACGCTTTCGGCCAGACCGTCTACAACGCCAAGGTGAAAGGCGACCAAGTGCGCATCGACCTCTCCGACATGGCCAAGGGCGTCTATGTGATGCACATTGGCACGGAGAACGGCAATGCTGTGAGGCAGATTGTGGTGGAATAAACACCAAAAAGTGAAATAACCGCAAAGTGAGGTGACAAAACATTGCCACCTCACTTTTTTTTCGTATTTTTGAAGCCAAATTTCAGAACGAACTATGAAAATCAAATTCATCGGCGCTGCCCAAGAAGTGACGGGCAGCAAACACCTTATCACCACTGACCACGGCAAGAAAATCTTGCTCGACTGCGGCATGTTCCAAGGCAAGGGTCTCGAAACCGACGCCGCCAACCGCAACATCATGGTCGACCC
>CAMUYT010000114.1 GCA_947164955.1 uncultured Bacteroidales bacterium
CCATCGCCATCGACACCATCATCAACCAGAAGGAGAACTTCAAGAACGGCGACCCTGTCTACTGCATCTACGTGGCCGTCGGACAGAAAGGCTCCACCGTGGCCAACCTCGTGAACACGCTGGAACAGAACGGTGCCATGGACTACACCATCGTGGTCTCGGCCACCGCCTCCGACCCTGCCGCCATGCAGTTCTACGCCCCCTACGCTGGCGTGGCCATCGCCGAGTACTTCCGCGACACGGGCCGTCATGCCCTCATCATCTACGACGACCTCTCGAAGCAGGCCGTGGCCTACCGTGAAGTCTCGCTGATTCTCCGCCGTCCGCCTGGACGTGAGGCCTACCCTGGCGACATCTTCTACCTTCACAGCCGTCTGCTCGAACGTGCCGCCAAGATCATCAAGAACGACGACGTGGCGCGCCAGATGAACGACCTGCCCGACAGCATCAAGGACATCGTGAAAGGCGGCGGCTCCATCACCGCACTGCCCATCATCGAGACGCAGGCAGGCGACGTGTCGGCCTACATCCCGACCAACGTCATCTCCATCACCGACGGACAGATCTTCTTGGAAACCAGCTTGTTCAATGAGGGTATCCGTCCCGCCATCAACGTCGGCATCTCCGTGTCGCGTGTGGGTGGCAACGCCCAAATCAAGTCGATGAAGAAAGTGGCCGGCACCCTGAAACTCGACCAAGCCCAATTCCGCGAGATGGAAGCCTTCTCGAAGTTCGGCGCCGAACTCGATGCCGCAACCTTGGCCATCCTCGACAAGGGCCGCAAGAACGTGGAACTGCTGAAGCAGCCGCAATACTCGCCCATGCCCGTCGAGAAACAGATTGCCATCATCTTCTGCGGCACCAACGGACTGCTGAGCAAAGTGCCTGAGAACAAGGTGCTTGACTTCGAGAAACAGTTCTTGGACATCATGGAGGTGAAGCACAAGGACGTGATGGAGCAGCTGAAGGCCGGCAAGATCGACGACAACATCAAGGCCGTGCTGAAGGAAGAGGCGTTGAATTTGAGTGAACACTTTAATTAATTGACGCGAGACTGCGAGACTACGGGACTGCGAGTCAAACCATGTCCCGCAGTCCCGCGTCCCGTAGTCCCGAAGTCAAAAAAAGAAAAAATGGCATCACTAAAAGAAATACGGGCCAGAATCGCTTCCGTCGCCTCGACGCAGAAAATCACGAGCGCGATGAAGATGGTGTCGGCGGCCAAGCTGAAGAAGACCGAAGGCATCACCACGCGGTTTTTGCCCTACAAGAACAAACTGAGCGAAGCCTTGGCCAACTACCTCGGCTCGCTCGAAGGCGAAGTCAGCATCCCACTGGCCGAACACCGCGAGGTGAAAAAGGTCGCGCTGATGGGATTCTCGTCGAGCAGCGGCTTGTGCGGCGTCTACAATTCAAGCATTTGCAAGCTCTTCAAGCAGGTGTATGACGAATATGTGGAAAGCCTTGGCGCTGAAAACGTTGTCGTCTACCTCGTTGGGAAGAAAATCAACGACTACGCCAAGAAGTTCGGCATCAAGGTGGAGAAACAATATGCACCTTTGGCCGAGAGCATGTCGTTCGACCTCGCCATGGAAATCAGCGACATGATGGTCGACTTGTTCCTCAGCCATAAGGTGGACCGTGTGGAGTTGGTCTTCAACCACTTCAAGAACGCAGGTGTGCAAGTGCCCTCACGCGAGGTGATGCTGCCGCTTAAGACCGAAACAAAAGACGACGGCTCCGCGCTCGACTACATTGTGGAGCCCAACAAGGAAGAGTTTGTCAACGATTTGATTCCCAAGGTCATTCGTACCAACTTCTACTCCGTCATGCTCGACACCTTGACGGCTGAGCACGGTGCACGCATGACCGCCATGCACATCGCCTCAGACAACGCCGACCAGTTGTCGCAAGAGCTGAAGATCCAGTACAACAAGGCCCGCCAGAACGTCATCACCAACGAACTGATCGACATTGTGGGTGGTGCTGAAGCTTTAAATGGTTAATTATAAATGGTTAACGTGGAATGCGGAATGATGCCTCCAGTAGGCTCATTCCGCATTTTGCATTCATAATTCCGCATTATTCTTGATAATACACTCGTTTCACCCGTTGTGAGACGCGGGTCATGATTTCATAAGGTATTGTTTGACAGGCTTTGGCGATGTCGGCGATGTCGTGCTCGGCATCGAAGATGACGACGGTGTCGCCCTCTTGGGCTTCGACGTTCGTCAGGTCGAGCATGCACATGTCCATGCAAATGTCACCCACCACAGGCACCTGCTGACCATTCACATAGAACTTGCCGTTGCCATTGCCCAACAGTCTCGAAAGGCCGTCGGCATAGCCGATGGGCACGATGCCGATGCGCATGTCGTGCTCGGCGCGGCCGTGACGGTTATAGCCGATGCTGTCGCCCGCAGGCACGTGCTTGATCTGGTTGATGGTCGTCTTGAGCGAGACCACAGGTTGCAAGGCACCCTTGTCGGCCTCGCAGGTAGGCACGCCATAAAGGCCGATGCCCAGCCGCACCATATCGAATTGATATTGCGGGAAGCGCGTGATGCCCGCCGTGTTGAGGATGTGGCGCAAAACGTACGGGAAAGCCTCCTTAATCATCTGGCTCCCCTCTTCAAATTTGTGGATCTGGCTCAGCGTGAACTCGTCCTCGTCCGGATTGTCGGCAGTGGCGAGATGCGAAAACACACTCTTCACGTGCAACATCGGGTTGGCCTTGATGCGACGGATGAGCTCAGGCAACTCGGCATTGGAGAAGCCCAAACGGTGCATGCCTGTATCAAGCTTGATATGCACGTTAAGTGGATGGGCCTCGGGCAAAGCCAAGTTCTCAATGGCACGCTCGATAAACTCCAAATTGCGGAAGCTGAACACCTCCGGCTCGAGGTGGTATTTGATGATGTTGTCGTAGCTGTTCACCTCGGGGCTCATCACCATGATAGGCAGGTTGATACCCGCACGACGCAGCTCAACACCCTCATCGGCAAATGCAACAGTCAGATAATCAACATTATGGAATTGAAGCACATTGGAAACTTCGAGGTTGCCGCTGCCGTAGCCAAAGGCCTTCACCATCACCATGAGTTTGGTCTCCGGCTTGATTTTCGAGCGGAAATGGTTGAGGTTGCTGACCAGATGGTTGAAGTTGATTTCGAGCACAGTCTCATGCGCCTTCTCTTGCAGTTCCATGCCAATTTGCTCAAACTCGAAAGCGCGGGCGCCCTTCAGCAGGATGGTTTGGTTGTTGAACTTTGAGAAAGGGAACTGAGCCAAGAAGTCGGGGACATTCTTATAGAAATACGCCTCCATGTCGAACTTGTTGGACTGTCGCGAGATGCTTTCGCCGATGCCGATGAGCATGTCGACGTCTTTTTTCTTCAGCAGTTGTCCAATCTCGGCATACAGGTCCATCTCATTGCGGCCGCTCTGCAAGATGTCCGACAAGATGACCACATGACGCTGGTGCTGGTGCTGCTGGCTCATCACGTCGAGGGCGATGGAGAGCGAGTTGACATCGGAGTTGTAGTAGTCGTTAATGATTGTGCAATTGTTGACGCCCGCCTTGATTTCGAGGCGCATAGCCACGGAGGTCAAGGCAAGCAATCGTTCGGCGATATGCGACGGGGTGAATTTCATCAGCAGACACACGGCGATGCAGTGGATGGCATTCTCGATGGAGGCATCGTCGCCAAAGGGGATGACGAAGGCGTAATCGGAGCCCTTGTAACGGCATGTGACCGTCGAGGTCCGCTCGTTTTTCGTCACCTGCTTGACCAGCATATCGGCATCTTCGAACTTGCGGCTCCAGGTAAACAATTCCAACTTCGAGGCCATGCCTGAGCGGATGATCACCTGTTGTATCTCGGAATAGTCCATGCAATACACCAGTTGCCGCGCCTTGGTGAACAGGTTGAGCTTCTCGCCTGTCTTTTGGCCGCGGTTAATGAAATTCTCGTCGTGGGCTTGACCGATGTTGGTGAACACGCCGATGGTCGGGCGGATGATATCTTGCAAGGCCATCATCTCGTCGGGTTCGGAGATGCCCGCCTCAAAGATGGCCAACTCGTTGTTCTCGTTCATCTGCCACACCGAGAGGGGTACGCCCACCTGCGAGTTGTAGCTCTTGGGGCTGCGCACGATATTGTAGTCGGCACCCAGCATCTGGAAGAGCCATTCTTTGACGATGGTCTTGCCGTTGCTGCCCGTGATGCCGATGACAGGGATGTCGAACTGCTGACGGTGATAGGCCGCCAGCGCCTGCAAGGCTTTCAGCGTGTCGGCGACGACGATGAAGACCGCTCCCGGGCACTCCTCTTGGGGCAGGCGGCTCACCACAAACGCCCTGACACCTTTCTCATAGAGCTCTTCGATATATTTATGTCCGTCGTTACGGTTGCTCTTCAGGGCAAAAAACAAAGCCTGGCTGGCGTCCATCAGATGACGGCTATCAATCAGCAAATCGCTGATTTTTCGTTCCACACCGCCTCCAACCAACTGACCGCCAACCACTTCTGCTACCTTCTGTAGCGTATAGAATTGATGTTGCATAAATAACCCTTCAAATTTTGCGCAAAAATACGCTTTTTCCGAAAAAAACTTACCTTTGCAGGCCATAAAAACACTACGGAAATGCGCATCAAACAACATATCCCCAACGCCCTCACTTGCGGCAACCTCGTCTCGGGCTGTCTTTCCATCCTGTTCGTCTCGATGGGCATGCCCATCAAAGCGGCCCTCATGATCTTCGTGGCCGGTCTTTTCGACTTCTTGGACGGTTTCACCGCCCGTCTGCTCCATGCCCACTCGCCCATCGGGGCCGACTTGGACTCCTTGTCGGACGTGGTCTCTTTTGGCGTGGCTCCAGGGTTCATCATGTATTGGCTGATGAGCCAGTTTTTCGTTTCTCGGCTATGGCTTTATGAATGGTGGTGGTCCGTTGGAGGATTTAACCTATTGCCTTTCATGGCCTTTCTGCTGCCCGTGTTCTCGGCTATCCGTCTCGCCAAGTTCAATGTTGACGACACGCAAAAGACCTCGTTCCGCGGACTGCCCGCCCCAGGCATGGCCGTTTTCATGGCCTCCTTACCCTTGGCGCTCAGCCAAGTAGGACATCTCACCGATGGCGCGTTGGGCTATTGGGCTTGCCTCGGCATCACGTTGGTTTTCAGCTTCATGATGGTCTGCAACCTGAGGTTTTTCTCGTTCAAGATGAAGTCGGTGGCATGGAAAGGCAACGAGGTACGCTGGATTTTCCTCATCATCGCCGTGGTGGGATTGGCCATCTTCAGGCTCGTGGCGCTGCCGTTCATCCTGATGGTTTACATCCTGATGTCAATTTTCTTCGCCCAAAAAATGGAAAATTAAAGCTCTTTCTTATGGAACACGAAGTTATGTCCGAGGTAGACCTCGCGGACGTGTTCGTCTTGTGCCAGGCTCTCGGGCGTGTCGGCCTTGAGCACCTTGCCGTCGAAGAGCAGGTAGGCGCGGTCGGTGATACTCAGCGTTTCGTGCACGTTATGGTCGGTGATGAGCACGCCGATGTTTTTGCGTTTCAGCTTGAAGATGATGCGTTGGATGTCCTCGACGGCGATAGGGTCGACGCCAGCAAAGGGCTCGTCGAGGAGGATGAAATTGGGGCTTACAGCCAAGGCGCGGGCGATCTCGGTGCGTCGGCGTTCGCCGCCTGAGAGTTGGATGCCCTTGCTCTTGCGCACATGGCCGAGGCCAAACTCATCGAGCAGCTCTTCCAGTTTTTTGCGACGGTCGGCTTCGGTCATGTCCCTCTTGAACTGCATGACGGAATAGATGTTGTCTTCCACGCTCATCTGGCGGAACACCGAGGCCTCCTGCGCCAGGTAGCCGATGCCGATCTGTGCGCGTTTGTACATGGGCAGGTCGGAAATATCGCGGTCGTCGAGAAACACCTTGCCCGAATAGGGCTTGATGAGGCCCACCACCATATAGAACGTCGTGGTCTTGCCCGCGCCGTTAGGGCCGAGCAATCCCACAATCTCGCCTTGTTCGACTTCGATGTTGACATCGTTGACGACCGTGCGCTGGCCGTATTTTTTCACCAAGTCTTCAGTACGCAGTTTCATCAGAAAATCCCTTCTTTCAAAATATCATGTAAATGAATAATACCCAAATACTTGCCGTTATGGACCACAGGCAGTTGGGTGATACTGTTCTCGCGCATCTTGTGCAAGGCGTCGACTACGAGCGCCTCCTCGTCGATGGTCTTGGGGTTGGAGCTCATGATTTGCGCGGCTTTCACGTGCTCGATGTCGGGGGTGTTCATCAACATGCGGCGGAGGTCGCCATCGGTGATGATACCGAGAATCATTTCGCCTTCGCCGACCACGGTGGCGCCCAGCCTTTTACTCGTCATCTCGATGATGACGCGCGTGAGGTTGTCGTCGGGTCCCACCTCGGGGCGTTCGTTTTTCATGTAGAGGTCCTTCACCCGCAGGTAGAGTTGCTTGCCGAGGGCCCCGCCAGGATGGAACTTGGCGAAGTCGGCAGTGGAGAAGCCGCGGCACCTCATTAATATAAGGGCCAGCACGTCGCCCATGACCAGTTCGGCCGTCGTGCTGCTCGTGGGGGCCAGGCTCCCAGGGATGGCCTCCTCGTCGACCGAGACATCGAGCACATAATCGGCTTGGGCTGCGAGATAAGAGTGCGTGTTGCCGACCATCGCCACGATCTTGTTACCCCGCAGCTTGACCAGCGGCACCAGCATCTTGATTTCAGGTGTTTCGCCGCTTTTCGACAAAATGACCACAATATCGCCTTCGCGGATGATGCCCAAGTCGCCATGGATGGCATCGGCGGCATGCATGAAAACAGCTGTAGTGCCCGTGGAATTCATCGTCGCAACGACTTTTTGGGCGATGATGGCACTCTTCCCGATGCCTGAAAACACGAGATTTCCCTTGTTTTCAAGCAGTAATTCCACGATTTGCCTGAAATTATCATCGATTCCACGCTTCAACCCTCTTATTGCATTGGCTTCATTATCAATAATTTGAATGGCCAATTCCATAATTGTGTCATTTTTTTTCATTTTTTCTCGCTTTTTTCTTGCTCCGAATGATTAAAAACCTATAAATTTGTCTTTGCGACAAGGGCTCAAACCGGCTCTTATCAAAACGCAGATTTTCGTTTGAGATTGCAAAATAACACAAAAATTTGGAATATACCAAAAGGAGGAAACAATGGCAAAAAAAGAAGACCTTGAGATCCACAAGCTACTGAAGAATGTTTTCGGTTTCGACCAATTCAAGGGAAACCAAGAAGAGATCATCAAAAGCATCCTTGGCGGCAACAACACCTTCGTCTTGATGCCAACGGGCGGAGGCAAGTCGCTATGCTACCAGTTACCTGCGCTGATGTCGAAGGGTACGGCTATCGTCGTCTCCCCCCTCATTGCCTTGATGAAGAACCAGGTCGACATGATCCGCAACTTCGGCACCGAGTTGGGTATTGCCCATGTGATGAACTCATCGCTCTCGAAAGCCGAGCTGCTTGAGGTGAAAGAAGACCTGAAGAGCGGCAAGA
>CAMUYT010000115.1 GCA_947164955.1 uncultured Bacteroidales bacterium
CAGCTTGTCCATCTGCTCGCGGTTGGCTTCGCTCATCTTATCCAAGAAATAAGGCTCCACGGCGCTCTTGAAACGGTTGTTGGGACCGCGCACAATCTGCATTTCGATGTCGAGTTTGTCGAGGAGGTGCTTGTAGAACATCACTTGCGAGGCCATGCCGTGCAGGTCTAAGGCACCTTCAGGGTTGAGGTAAATCTTGTCGGCGACAGAGGCCATATAGTAGGCACTTTGTGAGTAGCTTTCGCCGTAGGTGACGATAAACTTTCCCGACTCCTTGAACTCGATAAGTTTGTCGCGAATCTCTTGCAGGGTCGCAGTGGAGGTGGGAATGCTGCTCAGTTCCATATAAATGCCCTTAATGTTGGGGTCGGTCTGGGCCTGCTCGATGTTGCGGAGGATGTCGTTCATGCCCGTCATGTCTTTCGATTCCATCGTTTGGAAATCGAGTCCACCGAATGGGTTGTCGGTGGTGCGGTCCGGGATGGCGTAGTCGAGTTTCATGTAAAGCACCGAGTTGGGCTTCACGGTGGAAGAGGTCTCCGCTTCGGATTTCGAGAGACTGGAGATCATGGACGAAACCACACCGATCTTAATGAAGAAGTTGATCACTAACGCAATCAATGTGCCGATGAAGGCAGCGAGAACTACTTTGTAGAATTTCATGATGCGATAAATTTTGTTGTTTGTTTCGGCTGCAAAAGTAAGAAAAAAAACTTACCTTTGCCGAAATTCTCTAAGATGGCAACATGTTATGTGCTTTTCGGGTCGAACTTGGGTGATAAGGAAACCATCTTCACTCAGGCCTGCCTATTAATTAATAATAGGTGCGGAGCCATTCGTGATGTGTCGGCTGCGTATGAGTCGGAACCTTGGGGCTTTGAGACGAAGGAATGGTTCTTGAATCGGGTGATTGTGTTGGAAACCGACTTGGTCCCAGAAGATTTGTTGGACGCATTGCTTCAGATCGAGGCGGAGCTAGGTCGAGTGCGTTATCCTGATGTGAAGGGCTATGCGTCGCGGACTGCCGATTTGGACATTTTGTATTATGACGATCGGGTCATCCGTACGAAAAGATTGGTTGTGCCGCATCTGCGCTTGCATTTGCGCAGATTTGCCTTGATGCCGATGTGCAAGGTGGCGCCTGAGCTTGTGCACCCCGTCCTGCACATGACCCAGTTGGAGCTCTTGCGGCATTGCCCCGACAATTCCTTTGTTAGAGAGATATGCTATCAATCAAATGAAAAACAATGAATTACAATTATATCGCCATAGAAGGTACGCTTGGCGCGGGTAAGACGACGTTGGCCACGCGTATTGCCAATGATTTCAACGGCAAGCTCGTCCTTGAGGAGTTTGAATCCGACAAGAACCCCTTCTTGCCGAAATTCTACCAGGAGCCCGACAAGTATTCGTTTCAGGTGGAGATGACTTTCTTGGCCTTACGTTATCAGCAGCTGAAAGACAAGTTGGGCGCCCTCGACTTGTTCCACGACTTCATCATCTCTGACTATTATGTGGCCAAGTCGCTGGTGTTTTCGCGCAACAACTTGCAAGAGGACGAATACCAACTCTTTTCGCGCTTTTTCAACATCATCTTTTCGGACATGCCGAAGCCGGAATTGTTGGTCTATCTCTATTCCGATGTCGACCGTTTGCAGCGTAACATTCGCAAGCGCGGACGCAGCTATGAGCAGGAGATCAGCGATGCTTATCTGGAGGATATCCAGCAAGGCTACCTCGCTTTCCTACGGCAGCAAACTGCCATGCGTATCCTTATCCTCGACACTAACCGTCTCGATTTCGTGGCGTCTGAGCGCGATTACCATAAGATTATCGAGGCCATCGACCAGCCTTACGAGGTGGGGTTGCATCGGATTGAGCTGTAAGGGGATTGAGAACAAAAAAAGCCGCTCGATTGAGCGGCTTTTTTTTGTTGGTTGAAAGAGGATTACTTCTCAACCTTCACTTTAATCGTTCTGGGGGTGACAACCATTTGAGGTTCGTTCACCATCACTTCAGCGCGACGCAGTTGAGGCAGGATGTCCTTTTCAAGTTGTCTCTCGTAGGTGCGGCAGAGGTCTTCGGCGGCAGCAGTCTTGTTGCTGGCATTGTCGTAAACATTCACGATGGCATCTCTGTCTTTGAGGTTGGAGTTAGCAACGAGTTCGCGGAACTTGTTGATGTCTTCGCCCTTGCCAACGCCGTTGACCTTAATGGCCTTGTCTTTGGCGAGTTTGCTCAGTTGCTCTTCAACGACTCTGTCACGGTTATTGGACAGGGTGTTGTTGTGGTCTTCTTCGCCTTCAGGTGAAGCCCAAGCTTCAACGCGGAAATCGGTGATACCGGCATCCAGCAGCTCTTGGAAGGCCTTGTCGGCAGCCTTGTTGAGGGACTTTCTGTCGTTGATGTTGTACTTGTCCTTGTTGAAGAAGTAGACGCACTTGGCAACATAGTTGTCGACATAGGTGGTGTCATACACGGTTTGATCAATGTATTCGGCATTGGCGATGACGCCGTCAGCCAGCTTCTCGGTGGCGCCGGTGGTGAAGTAGGTGTTCTTCACGATTTCTTCTTGGGTCGGATAGATGGTGCCGTCGTAGACGTAGAACATCGGGTCGCCCATGAGTTCGCAGTTCTTCATTTCCTCTTGGTAAGGCATGCAGTAGTGCTTGGTGAATTCGCCGCCTTCTTTGTAATTGACGCGGAAGTCGCCTTCGCCCTTAACCTTTTCACCCACGAAGGTGATAGGCTCGATGTCGATTTGGCCACCGTTGTAGGCCAGATAAGGCTTCAGGTTCATGACAGCTTGTTTTTCGAAGTATTCGCCAGGGATGGTGACGATGACGTCGAAGCAGACGTTGCCGTCTTCGCCTTCAACCAGCGGGTCAGGATTCACACGGTAGGTGATCTTCTTCGACTCGCGGGCCATCTTCTCGATGTCGCAAGGATTGTTGAACTTGTAGCGCAGACCCAGGTTGAATTGGCTGTACATGTCCTTGTCGTTGATCACGTGCTTGGCTTCGTCGGAAGCGATCTTGGCCACTTGGTCGAGAGCATCGGTGCCCGTGAAGAGGTAGGTGTAGTCCAGGAAGAGGTCGAACTTCGGAGCCAGGTTGAAGGTGATTTCCATACCAGCGGGGACGGTGAAGGAGAGCTCACGCTCCGACTTCTGAGTGGCAAGCGTGCTGGCCACTTCGTCGTCTTGGTTGAGTTGGCTGACAGCACCAGCTTGGTAGTAGATACCGCCAATACCAATGTGAGGCACCAGGTTGATGACTCTTCTGGGGTTGTACTTGAACATGTTGAACAGGTTGAAGGTCAAGTTCAGGTTGCCTTCAATGTAGTTGGTCTTGTCGAGACCGAGGTTCCACAGGGTTTGGTCGGCGTTGCCATTCAAGATCAGAGCTTGATTGTGCTTGTGACCAGAAAGGAGACCATAGCCGCCTTTGAGGTTCATACCGATCACTTTGCCAAATTGGTAACCAATGCCGAAGTGGGCATTCCAATTCTTCAAAGCTTGGCCCTTGAAATGATCGAAGTCATCCCAAATGCCACCGTTGTAGTTGGCCAGGTCGCCATGGTTGATGGAGAGACCTCCGTCAGCCTGGATGTACCAATACCTTTCAACAGGTTTCGTTTGTTTCTTGCCTTCTTGAGCAAACATGCTCATAGGAAGCACTGCCATGATGACCAGCATCAGCAGTTTCGAAAAAGTCAAATTTTTCTTCATAACGCAATTGTGTTAGGTTTGTAATGATTTTTAATTAGTTGATATTTGTTATTGTCTTCTATTTTGATTCGATTCTAACTATTCTATTTAGCCAACAAAAGTAGGAAATATTTCAATAGGTTACATCAAAAAGCGATTTTTTTTGCCTTTTTTTCGTCTTTTTTTCCAAAAACGCCTGTAAAACAGCACTATTTTGGCTTCAAATTCAACATTTCAAAGATTTTCCACATGACGATTCCGGCGCAAACCGATACATTAATGGAGTGCTTGGTCCCTTCCTGCGGCAACTCGATGGCGCCGTCGCAAAAGGGTAGGGCTTCGTCGCTCACGCCTTCCACCTCGTTGCCAAGAATGTAGGCGGTATGGGGCTCAAACACGAAATCCTGTAAGGCCACGCTGCCTTCTACCTGTTCGACGGCATAGATTTTGTAACCTTCGGTCTTCAAGGCTCGGCATGCGGCTTCGGTGGTCTCGAAATAGCGCCATTTCACGGTCTCGTCGGCCCCCAAGGCGGTTTTGTGAATCTCGCGTTGCGGCGGGCAGGCGGTGATGCCACATAATAGCAACTCACCAATGCGGAATGCATCGGCAGTGCGGAAAAAGGCCCCCACGTTGCTCAACGACCTGATGTTGTCGAGTACTATAATAATAGGTAGCTTTTCGGCCTTCCCGAATTCCTCTTTGCTGATGCGATGCAGCTCGTCCATACTGAGTTTGCGCATGTCTCCTTTGTTTATCATTTAGGTGCAAATTAAACGAAAAAACAGTTAGACATAGCAAAAATGCTGAATTTTTTGGACGAAAGGGCCGATTGTTTCAAACAAAACGCTAATTTTGTACTCTTTTTGGTAGACACGAGACTGCGGGACACGAGACGCGAAACCTTTCCCCAGCCCCGTGTCTCGCGTCAATAACAAAACCGATATATCATGGCAGAAAAATCGACCGAAACCCCGTTGATGAAACAGTATTTCTCGTTTAAGGCGAAATACCCCGATGCGATGCTTCTTTTCCGCGTGGGCGACTTTTACGAGACCTATGGCGAAGACGCGGTGAAATCCTCTGAGATCCTGGGTATTGTACTCACCAAACGTTCGAGCGCCATCGCCGATTCCGTCGAATTGGCAGGCTTCCCGCATCATGCCTTGGACACCTATCTGCCCAAATTGGTGCGCGCTGGGCTGAAAGTGGCTGTTTGCGAACAACTTGAGGACCCTAAACTGACCAAAAAACTGGTAAAACGGGGTGTGGTGGAATTGGTCACGCCTGGCGTGACCTATAGCGACAGCGTGCTGGAGCAGAAAGAGAACAATTTCCTGGCTTCGGTGCATCTCGACAAAGAGGTTTCTGGCATTGCATTTTTGGATGTTTCAACAGGTGAGTTTTACTTGACACAAGGTGCTAACGAATACATTGACAAGCTGTTGCAAAGTTTCAATCCCTCTGAGGTTTTGGTGCAACGCAACAAGCGCAAGGATTTCATAGATCTGTTCAGCGCAAAGTATTACCTCACTGTCTTCGACGATTGGGTTTTCACCGACGACTATGCCAACGAGGTCTTGAACAAGCATTTCAATACGGTTTCGCTGAAAGGCTTCGGTGTCGATGATTTCCCCAAGGGCATCGTGGCGGCGGGTGCTGCCATCCATTATTTGATTGAGACGCAACACGATAAACTGAATCATATCACGTCGCTTTCACGCATCGACCAAGGGCAGTATGTGTGGCTCGACAAGTTCACCATTCGTAACCTGGAACTGCTGCATACATCCAACCTGAATGCCAAGACCTTGATAGATGTCATCGACAAGACCGTTTCGCCGATGGGTGGTCGACTGATGCGCCGTTGGCTGAGCCTGCCACTGAAAAACAAGGAACAAATCGAGGCGCGATATGAGGTGGTGCGCTATTTCGTCGAACATCGTGACCAAATCACGAAGTTCCAGGATGCCATCCGGCAAGTGGGCGATTTGGAACGACTAATATCCAAGGTGTCGCTGGCTCGGGTGAATCCTCGTGAACTGCTGCAAGTCGGTCGCGCGCTGGATCAAATCGAGGTGCTGAAAAAGGCATGTGAAGATAGTCAATATCCTGCTCTTCAACGTTTTGCAGAACAGTTTAATCCATGTGCTTCCATTCGGGAAAGGATTAAGAAGGACCTGAATCCTGATGCGCCCGCCTTGCTCTCGAAAGGCAACTACATTGCAGAAGGCGTGGATGCCGAACTCGACGACTTGCGCAACCTATCGCGCTCGGGAAAGGAATATCTGATGAACATCCAACGGCGCGAGATGGAACAAACGGGTATCACTTCGCTGAAGGTGGGCTATAACAACGTGTTCGGCTATTATCTCGAGGTCACCAATTCCCATAAAGACAAGGTGCCAGCCGAATGGATCCGCAAGCAGACGCTGACCAATGCCGAGCGTTACATCACCGAGGAGCTGAAGGAATACGAGCAGAAAATCCTTGGCGCGGAGGAGAGGATCAGCATCATCGAGCAACGGGTTTACAATGAGCTGGTCACCGCTGTGACCGAGTTCGTGGAGCCCATCCAGGTGGATGCCTCCATCGTGGCTCGCATTGACTGCCTTGTCAGCTTCGCTGATATTTCGCTGAAATACAATTATGTGCAGCCTGCCATTGATGATTCGTTTGTCCTTGATATCAAGGAAGGCCGTCACCCCGTTATCGAACAGATGATGCCGGTAGGGGAGAGTTACATCGCCAACGACGTCTACCTCGACCGCGACAAGCAACAGATTATCATCATTACGGGACCCAATATGTCGGGTAAGTCGGCCTTGTTGCGACAGACGGCATTAATTGTGCTGATGGCGCAGATGGGTTGTTTCGTGCCCGCGGCGTCGGCACGTATCGGTCTGGTCGACAAGATTTTCACCCGTGTTGGTGCCTCCGACAACATCTCGTCAGGTGAATCTACGTTTATGGTGGAGATGAACGAGACGGCGAGCATTTTGAATAATGTGTCGTCGCGGAGTCTCGTGCTTTTAGACGAAATCGGGCGCGGCACCAGCACCTACGACGGCATCAGCATCGCTTGGGCCATCACCGAGTTTTTGCACGACCATCCCGTGAGTCGCGCCAAGGTGATGTTTGCCACGCACTACCACGAACTGAACGAGATGGAGGACTCCTTCGCCCGCATCAAGAACTACCATGTTTCGGTGAAGGAAGTCGGCAATAAGGTGGTGTTTTTGCGCAAGCTGAAGCGTGGTGGCAGCGCCCACAGCTTCGGTATTCACGTGGCTGAGATGGCCGGAATGCCGCGCAAGGTCATCGAACGCGCCACGGCTTTACTTAGTGTTTTGGAAAAGTCGCACACGAGCGAGGATGTCGAAAAAGCCGCCGCAAAAAAACAAGACGATGCCATGCAGTTGAGTTTCATTCAGTTGGACGACCCGCTACTGCTGCAAATCAAGGAAGACATTCTCAACACGAACATCGACACGCTGACTCCCGTTGAGGCTTTGATGAAGCTGAATGAGATCAAAAAACTGCTTTCCAAAGTATAGTTTTAGCGTAATTTTATGCTTTGGAAAGCAGAAAAATTCCGATTTTTATACTTTGGAAAGCAGAAAATTTTCATTTTTTATGCTTTGGAAAGCAGAAAATGTATTGTTATCTCGCCATTGACGACGTGGAAATAGGCCATCTGAACCGCATTCCCTTGTGGATGTTTGGGATGCTGTATTAGGATAGGATGGTAGAGACGGTGTGCACAC
>CAMUYT010000116.1 GCA_947164955.1 uncultured Bacteroidales bacterium
CCGTCGCCCATCGAGAGGCCTATCTGCGCCTTGTTCAAGGCGGGCGCGTCGTTGGTGCCGTCGCCCGTCACGGCCACCACCTCTCCCCGCTCCTGCAACAGGCGCACCAGGCGTTCCTTGTCGGAAGGTCGCGCCCGCGACATGATTTTCAGATCTTTCACCCGCTCGCGCAGCTCATCGTCGCTCATCAAGTTGAATTCCTTGCCGGTGATCATCTGTCGCTCGGGGTCGTCGTTTTCTGTCCAAAGTCCCACCTGACGGCCGATCTCACGTGCCGTTCCCGGCGTGTCACCCGTCACAATCTTGATGCCGATGCCTGCATTGAGGCAGTCCTGGATGGAGTCGGCCACGTCGTCACGAATGGGGTCGATGATGCCGACAATGCCGAGGAAGCAAAGGTCTTCGATCTGCAGCTTGCCGTTGGCAAACACCTTGTCCACCTCCTCTTCGGTGATGAACTTGTAGGCAAATCCCAGCGTACGCATGGCCTTGCCTTGGTATTCCTGCAGCTTCTTGTCGACCTCGTCCCTTACCCACTGGATGCCGGCCTCGTTGCCGTGCATCCTTACCGTCGAGCAACGTTTCATCAGGATTTCGGGGGCTCCTTTCACATACAAGGCATATTCGCCCGTCAACGGCGTCTTCACTATGGTGGCCATATACTTGTACTTGGTCGTAAAAGGCAACTGCCTGACGACCTTGACCTGGTCGCGGACGCGTGCGAAGTCGATATTATTGTCGAACAACCATAGCAAAAGAGCGCCTTCGGTCGGGTTGCCCACCACTTTCACTTTCTGTTTGTCGCTATAGTCCAAAAAAGCCGTCGTATTCACGGCGATGCCCTCGGTGATGAGCCTACTCTCTTCGGAACTATCGAGTTGGCCGTTCTGCAGTCCGAAGAAACGACTGTCGCCCAAGCTCATACGGTTCTTCGTTAGCGTACCCGTCTTGTCTGAACAAATCACCGTGGCGGCGCCCATCGTCTCACAGGCGTGCATCTTGCGCACCAAGTTGTTGGTTTCCAGCATCCGTTTCATGCTCAAAGCCAAGCTCAAAGTGACGCTCATCGGCAGGCCTTCGGGCACAGCCACCACAATCAGTGTGACTGCAATCATCAGCGTATTGAGGAAATAGCGCGCGAAGTCCATCCATTCGAAGGCGACATCGGTGCGATAGATGAAATACATCAGCAAACGCAGCGCCACAATCAAGCCTGCGATGACATAACTGGCCACAGTGATGCCGTGTCCCAACCTGTCGAGCTGCTCGTTGAGCGGCGTCTTCACCTTATTGTCGATTTGGGCGCCTTGATACACCTTGCCCCATTCCGTGGCATCGCCCACCTTCTCCACCACAAACACGCCATGGCCTTCCATCACTGCGCTGCCGCGGCAGACATAGTTGGATGGATAGGTGGCCTCATGGTTGAAGTCCTCCATGTCGGTCGTCTTGCTGCATGAAGGCTCGCCCGTCAGGTCCGACTCGTTCACCCGCAGCGAGATGGCTTCTTTCAAGGTGCCGTCTGCTGGGATTTCATCGCCCGTCTCAATCACCACCGAGTCGCCCACCACGACATCCTTGCGCTCGATGCGCTGGATCAGTCCATCGCGATACACCGTCACCAGGGTCTCGTCCTCCGTTTGGTTCAGGATGTCGAACTTCTTGTTGGCGCTCACCTCAAAAAAGAAGCCCACGGTCGTAGCCAACATCACCGCCACAAAGATGCCAAGCGGCTCAAGCAACACACTCAATCCAGCGGCACCGGTGAACAGCTGATACAACGACACTGCCACCGACAACAACAAGGCTATCAACAAAATACGTATAATAGGGTCAGAAAACTTCTCCAAAAACTGTTTCCAAAGCGGGTCTTTCTTTGGCGGGGTCAACACGTTGTCGCCATATTTGCGGCGACTCTCCTCCACCTGCTTTTGTGTCAAACCATTCTTATAATCTCTTGCCATGATTCAATTTTTACTATTTTTGCAATGAAAAAAACGGCGCAAAAATACAATCTCGTATCAAACCGAGAGAAGGTTGCAAGGTTACAACCCTAATTATCAAAACGTAACTCAATGAAATACAAGGAAGAACACAAGACCGCCTTGGCAAAAATCCTCTCCGCCTTGGTACAATGCGACGGCATCGTCAACCAAGGAGAGATCGACTTCCTTCAGCGTGCCTATTCGGTGTTTCGCATCGCCACATCGAACCGAAAGAAAGCCACTCGGCTCAATTTGGCCGAAGCCGTAAGCATGCTGAAGAGCCTTGGAAACGAGGAAAAGACCGCTATCCTTAGAGCCTTGCAGATGCTCTCGATATCAGACGACGACTTGGCGCAAAGCGAGTCGCAGCTCATCGTCGCCCTGTTGCTCTCCATCGGACTTCGGTTGCCCGAGACGGAGGGCATCAAAGCCGATTTCGTCTCCATCCCGAGCCTCAACTTCGACCCTCGCAACGCCGTCCTCTACGTGGAACCGAACTACAGCCCTACCGTCAACGCCAGCATCAAGCGCGACTACGACGCCCTCTGCCAAACCTTAGCCACCATAGGCCGCGAATTGTTCTACCTGCCTAAGGTCATCAGCGACCTGGAGCACAAGAAGGCCACCTTCCGCAACACCCTCGAATACCTCGAGCCTACCCTCACCGAAAAGCAACTTGACCACATCGACCGTCACCTCGGACAGCTTAGCAGCGTGTTCTTCTCCAAGGAAATCTTCCTCAACCACCTCAATGCCAACGGACTCAGCATCACCAAGCCCGCCTTCCTCCTCAAAATCGGCATGACAGGCGATCCGCATGGGCACGATTTCCTCATCATCGAAATCGAAAACGACCCCTTGGAGACGCTCAAGCGCGTAGTTTGGCTCTGCTCCAACATTATGAGCATCAACCCTCCGGTCGACAGCAAACGCGAGGCCCATCTCGTCGAACAATTCAAAGAACAAGTTGGAGACACACGCGACGAGCTGCAATACACCGGCCTGCACAAGATCGTCATCGACACCGTGTTGAAATACAATGTAGCACACCAAATCAGCAGGCTATACATCAACAAACGTGGCGACTTCTTCCTCACCGACCTCAACAACACCGAAGTGAAGATGCCCGCCCTCAGCAAGGCACTCTACATCTTCTTCCTTTTCCATGAAGACGGCGTATCGCTCAACTACCTCGGCGACCACAAGGAAGAGCTTTATCACATCTACCGAAGCATCTCGACCTACAGCGACGACGCGTTGCTCCACAAGGCCATCGACAACCTGACCGACTTCATCGGTTCCACCATGAACGTCAACCTGTCGCGCATCCGCAAGGCCTTCCGCGACATCCTTGGCAATGGTGCGTCGCCCTATCTCATCAAAGGCGAAAAAGGTGGACGAAAAATCATCCACCTCGACCGTCGCCTCGTGGTCTTCGAAGACCGAAAGGCATTCTCTTAAGCAATGTGTCCTTCCAGCAGGAAAGTGACGTCTGAGTTCGGTTCAATCTCGACCGCGTCCTTGCCGTAGCGCATCACGACCATCTTCTTTCCGCCCTTCAGATACATCTTGTCGTCGACCACCCAAAGTGCCGTGGCTTCACGCAGTCCGACCACTTTCATGTCCTGGTTCACGGCAAGATACTCGTTGATGCGGTCTTGGCGCGTCTCGCCACCGTGTTTGATCATCTTGTCGATTTCGGGATGCGGATCAAGATAGTGCGGGTTGATTTGGAACGGCACCAAGTTGAGGCAGTTGAACGAAGCCGGTTGAACGATAGGCATGTCGTTGGTGGTGCACAGCGTAGGGCAAGCCACGTTGGACCCTGCACTCCAGCCCATGTAAGGCACGCCGGCAAGTGCACGCTCACGGATGGCCTCCATAAGGCCATAACGATGCATCTCAGCCACCAGATGGAAGGTGTTGCCGCCACCCACCACGATGCAGTCAGCCTCGCGCACGGCTTTCACCTTGTCGTCGTAATGATGAACCGAGGTGAAATTCTCCAAGCCGAACTTGGTGCGAAACACGTTCTTCACCTTGGCCTCGTAGGCATCATAGCTCTCGGGGTACACCATGCCGCCAATGTTGACCCCTGCGAAAGGCACAAACACGATGCGGCTCTCCTTATTAATATGGTTCTGCAAGCAGAAAAGCTCGATTTGGGTCGTGGCCCAAGCCAAATAATTCTCGCCAAAGTTGGTCGAATTGCTGATCAATAATAATCTCATGATGTTGAAATGTTGGTTTACAATGGTGCAAAAATAGCAAAAAAGCAATTGCAAGCACAAGAAAACATAAAAACATGCCTTCCATGTCAAATTTTATCATTTTGATTATCAAAGCATTGATAAAAATCACAAAAATTTTCTCGTTTTTTTGCTTGCATAAACGAAAAAAGCTGTACTTTTGCAGTGTCAAAAACGACTGGACTAGTAGCTCAATTGGATAGAGTCCCTGACTACGGATCAGGCGGTTGTGGGTTCGACTCCCGCCTAGTTCACACTGAAGGTTCCGCAAAAAGAACCTTTTTTTGGCCCATTCGACTAGCGGTTAGGTCGTAAGTTTCTCACACTTAAAACAGCGGTTCGATTCCGCTATGGGCTACGGAAAATTCAAACAAACCCAATTGATAATCAATCAGTTGGGTTTTTCATTTCCCCCGCCGTGTCAACCGCGTGTCAACCAAATTCATTATTGTTGTCACTCCAGCTGTTAATAATTGACCATTTTTTTCAGTTTTTTCATCACCGTTGACACGTATAAACAGGCGTTCGATTCCCGAAGAAATCATCACGATCAAATTTATTGTGCATGATTATTCAAAATAGTAAAAGCCGTTTTACGGCAATTGCCTCACCAAAAAAACCTTCGTCCAATAGAAGAACGCCTCCGGATTCATTTTCTTAAGCTTGTTCAATTTATTGGGCCATTCTCCGATATTAGACATGTCGATCGTATCAACAGGATCACCTGCGTATTTTTCAACCCGCATTACCTCATGTTGCAGCAAGGTTGTCAGATAAGCGGCCTTAGCAGCATCCACGATGGCATTCTCAATATAATACGACGAGTTGTAAATGTATGGCTTAAACCTATTGATGCCGTCCTGAAGCATGGCGAACTTGTCTTGGTCAAAAAAGCCTCTTGTACTGATGTTCAAAGCCGTGTTTCTAATGTCGTCATAGATGACGGAAACATCAATTGGCAAGCCTCTGTATCCCAACTCGATTTCTCCGATGTTTTTAAACGACTGGGCTGTTACGGTAAGGTCGTCGACTTTGTCAAATAGCCTGCCTATGTCATATAGTTGCTTGATGATTTCCAAAGAACTCGATTTCCCGTTCTTGAAGTATGGCACGCCCGTAGTTTCCGGCGCAAATGCCGTCAGCTTGTCGCCCAAGATGTCTCCCTCTGAAGGCACACGCACTTGTCTCTTCCCTCCTTCTGTTTCGACGAATGGGCTCTCTATCTCTATTTCCTTGACTTGAACGTAATGGCAGTCTTCATAAAGGATATCCAGCAAAATGAACGATTCCTCATCCCTGGCTCCTTTGTACGCTACTTGATAGAAAAACTTGGAGTGACTCTTGGGAACATTCTTTCCCGCTTGTTGCCGTTCGACCATTTCATAACGGATAAAACCGCTTTGGCTTAAATCTTTTAGGTAGTCTTCTATCTGAGTGCCAGGCGGGCACATGATATCGATGTCAATGGAAAGACGGTTGGTGGCTTCACCGAGAATCAGCATAAGGCTCGTTCCACCTTTGAAATGGAAAGGGCAACCCGATTGAGCCAACATGTCAAGAAGCGAAAGGGCATGGATGACCTTCTCAATTAGATTCTTGTCATGGCATCCAAGTTCTTGCGACTTTTTCTCAATCCATTCTTGTGTATAACACTTTGTGGAAATCATTGTAAATTAAAGTTCTGCGGGTTAATATTTCTTCTTTTTGCATATCTTTTCAGACGGCTTTCGTTGATGTCGTACAACGACCTGGCATTTTTCAGGATGTATGTTTCCTCAACACCTTGGACAAAGTAATAATCTTCGTCTTTGTGCAAATCAACCAATAGCTTCTCCAATGTTGGCACCATAACACCCTCTTTCTGTGTTAATGGTGATTCGGTGACCAATGACTTGACAATCACCACAGGTTTACCCAAATCAATATAGTCCCTAGTCATTTCCATAGTTGGGCTCATATACGCTTCATATCCATGTTCCTTACAGAGATGGAACACGGTTTCAGCCGCCTCTCTTTCCACTTCCACATAACTGGCTCTGTCATAAAACACATGATGTTGAAGCGGAGCCAATGTCTCTCCATTGTATACACAATAAGAAACCAATGGCATTGTTTTTTGGAGCAAATTGGCAATAGTCTTTTCTTGTTCTGTAAGAACGACTTCAAAAGGAGAAGAAAAAGACCGTTTGGAATAAACACCCTTTGCCTTTCTTTCCAATTTTCCTTGTTTGACCAGACGCGAAAGAATGCATAACACGGTAAAACGTTTTGTTCCATCATGTGCTTTCACGATTTCATCAACGCCAAAACCATTATGCCATTCCGCATACTCCAATATTTGTTTTGCTATAGACATCTTCACTTGTAGATTGATTGCGCTGCAAAGATAAGTATAATTTCGGCAATAAACACACTTTTTTGCCAAAATTATACAAAAAAAGGCACTTCTTAAGCAATGCAGTTTACAAAAACCACTTTCGGTTTAGAATAAAATACTACTTTTGCATTAAAATCTGTCACAAATGGCACAAAAGTCATATAAATCCAGTCATGCGCCATCTACCAATTAAAAAACGCAACAATGAAAAGAACTATCTTTTTTTTAATATACGAAATAATAATAAGTTTATCCGCCAACGCTCAAAGTGTTTCCGCACTTAACAATTTGTTTACTACATATAGTCAGAACATCACACTTTGTTCTGATCGCCATCCTGATGCCAATTCTTGCTATATACAAGCAAGGAATATGAAAGCTGAAATACAAGGTAAAAAAATGGTTTTATCTTTCGTCTCTGGTGATGATAGATTCGACGGTTGGTACATTTATGATGTAATAATGAAAATTGATTTATCAACAGCTACATTTTGTACTGGCAAGTGGAGTAATATGAATATGACAAATACATGGAAACAAACTGGGAAAAGAGAAGTTTTATCTATAACGGATGATAATGGAATTGAATATTATTATTCAGGAAGAAAAGACGCAAATAAAGGTACAAAGCAGTCGCTTTTATCTGCGTATTACATCTCTTTTGGAACGGAACCAATTGCCAATAGAGTATTAAATGAAATATATAAAATACAGGAGCGATATAAAGCAAAAGAGCCTTGGCTGTTACCCGAACCAATACCACAAAATGAAGCAACCACATC
>CAMUYT010000117.1 GCA_947164955.1 uncultured Bacteroidales bacterium
ACACTTTCTTGGTCATTCCCAAGCAGTTGAGCGGCTTACCGCGCAGGCTGAACACAGCCTGGGTCTGCACGTCGCGGCTCTTGGTGATGCTTCCCGACGCGGAGTCGCCTTCGGTGATGAAGATGGTGCTTTCGAGGCGTTTCTCGTGGTTGGTGTTGAGATGGATACGGCAGTCGCGGAGCTTGCGGTTGTTGAGGCTGACCTTCTTGGCGCTCTCACGTGCGGCCTTCTTGATGCCGGCAATCTCCTTGCGCTCCTTCTCGTTGGCTTGGATCTTGGCCTGCAACGCGCTCACCGTTTCGGGGTTCTTGTGGAGGTAGTTGTCCAAGTGGCGCTTCAGGATGTCGAAGACGTAGGTCTTGAGGAATGGGCTGTCGTTGGTGCCGTCGGGATTGTTGGGTGCGAGGTGGGTGGAACCGAGTTTGGTCTTGGTCTGTGCTTCAAACACAGGCTCTTGAATCCTCACACACAAGGCGCAAATCAGGCCTTGACGGATGTCGGCAGGCTCGTATTCCTTTTGGTAGAACTCGCGCACCACGCGGGCGTATCCTTCGCGGAAAGCCGACTGGTGGGTGCCGCCTTCGGTGGTGTGCTGGCCGTTGACGAACGAATAGAAATAGTCGCTCGACTGCCCGTTGACGTGCGTGAAAGCAGCCTCAAAGTCGCCGTCCTTGATATGGATGATGGGGTAGAGGCCTTCACCTTCCATGTTGTTCTGCAACAGGTCGAGGAGGCCGTTCTTGGAATAATAGCGTTTGTCGTTGTAAATCAAGCTCAAGCCACGGTTGAGGTAGGCATAGTTCCAAACGCGTTTCTCAATGTATTCGTCCACATAGTGGTAGTTGCCAAACAGCGCAGAGTCAGGGATGAACTCGGTTAAAGTTCCTGTGTCACCATCGGATGGGATGATGCCTGAATCGTTGACCAACTTGCCTTGGGCAAACTCAACAATTCTTGTCTTTCCGTCGCGTATGGACTGCACCCTAAAATAGGACGAAAGCGCGTTGACGGCTTTGGTGCCCACGCCGTTCAAGCCGACGGATTTCTGGAACACCTTACTGTCGTATTTCGCGCCCGTATTCAGTTGCGAGACGGCTTCTTTCAGCTTGCCCAGCGGGATGCCGCGTCCATAGTCGCGAATGCTGACCTTCTTTTCGGCCTTGTTCACCGTCACCTCAATCTTCTTGCCGAAGCCCGAAGTGAACTCGTCGATGGAGTTGTCAATCACCTCTTTAATAAGCACATAGATGCCGTCATCCTGGGAAGCGCCGTCGCCGAGTTTGCCGATGTACATACCCGGGCGGCGACGGATGTGCTCCATGTCCTCAAGGTGGACAATGCTGTCGTCGTTATAGTTTTCGGTGGTAGGAGTGGGGTCGCTGCTTTGCGTGAAGATGTCGTCTTCGATGATTTCGTTGTCCATACAAGCCTATTTTGGCGCAAAGTTACGAAAAAAATTGTCAGAAAAGACCTTTAAGCGTTGATTTAAGCCAATCAAAATCTTCTTTGTTAGGAACGAGTTGCTTTAATCGGCTTCCCGTTTGTTTCTGGAACACAATCCATTGGTAAACAAACAGCGAAAAGTATGTCAGCGAGGTAGTGATGGCGGCACCCCTGATACCTAAAGTAGGAATTAAAGTGAATGCAGCTACTATTGTGACACTGAGTCCAATAAGCGAAGCGAAAAGATTGAATTTGGGTTGGCCAGTACCGGAGAAAAAATTGGCCAAGACGGTGTAGGCGGAGAAAAAGACTATGCCTGGTGACATCAGCAGAATCACGGGACGAATGCCTGCAAACTCACCTGAGAACAACCATTCGTAGAAGGCCGTTGGTAGCAGACAGATAATTAATAAAGCGGTGAATGTCAATAAAATGGAAAGTTTCATGAAACGCAGCGTGAGAATGGAAGATCGTTTCTCGCTATCGGTATTGCTTAATGCCGAAAACTCCACCAGCCCGATGCTTTGTCCGATGATGTTCACGCCTTCGGTGACTTGTGTGCCTGAGGCATAGACACCAATGGATTTCTCGTCACAATGTGTGTTCAACAGGTAGAGACTCAAGCGTTTGTTGAGTGTGCTGACCAAGGTTGAAAGCTGCATGAACGCACCGTAACGGAACAATTCCTTGAAACAGTCTTTAAGCGGTTCGCGGCCTTCGCGTTTCACGTTGGGCAGAAGCAAAACCCACCCTACGAGGGTTGCCAAAGTGTAGCCGCAAAGTTGGGAATAGAGTAGGGCTTTACCCGTCCTCAGGTTCAAGCCAAAAATCAACACGGCCATCATTGTTACCTGCGTCAGTATTTGGATGATAAACAACCAATTGTAGGTCGCAACCTTCTCTTTTCCAAGGAAATGGTTGAGGTTGAACTCATGCAGGCTGTAGATAAACGTGTTAGCCAAGATAAGTGTGGCGTAGGTTTCTGGGACAATGGTGTAGAACAATTGGGAATCGAGATGCAACACATAGAATAGCCCTATGTAAAGCACCATGATGAGTGCAATCCAGCCGTAGGAAAGCGTCATCAGTGTGGATAGTTTCTTGCGGGGAGTAAAGTAAACCAGCCCACTGCCTGCGACGACCTCGATGCCTATTAATAAAAAGGTAATGTCAGTCTGAGCGATGAAAGCCTTGCCCCATTCCGAAGCACCTAGGAACTTGGTGCCCATGATGAGGGTGGCCAACTGTGTCAGCACATTGACCACCCTTGTCGCTCCGGTTCCTAGTATCTTTTTGAACATCAGTCTACCGGGATGTCCTTATTTACATTTTTCGAGCCCCAAATGGCGTAGAAGAGCAAGAAGGCCAGTCCGACGACAATGACCCAATAGCTCTGGAGGTAACCCGTGCCGCCCAAGCCATCGACGATAGCGTTTTGGAGCAGAGGCAGGATACCGCCGCCGCAAACCAAAGCCATGAAGATGCCAGAGGCTTTCTCAGTGTATTTGCCCAAACCCTCAACGGCGAGGTTGAAGATGCCGCCCCACATCACCGAAGTGCAGAGACCGATGCAAACCAAGAAGGCCGCATTGAGCGGGATGCTCACCATGCCAAAGCCTTGTGCGCCGTTGAAAGCAGGGAAACTCACCATCGTGGAAGGTCCGAACATGGCCAAAAGGGTGAGGATGATGCCGACGCATGAAGCGACTGAAAGCATTGACTTAGCCGAAACCTTGTTGCCGATGATGCCGCCAATCAGACGACCGACGAGCATCAGGAACCAATAGGTGGCGGCCACCGAACCAGCAATGGCCTCAGCCTTCACATCGACGCCCAACACGTTGAGTTCGGGGTTTTGCAACCATTTGTTCAGCACGTTCGGGATGCCGACTTCGACGCCTACATAAATGAAGATGGCGATGGCACCCAGCACGAAGTGACGGAAAGCCATCGGGCCTTTGCCTTTTTCAACGGCTTTGTTGATTTCTTGCTTTTGCTCGTTTTCAGGAATCTTGGTTAGCAAAATGACGATGAAAGCGAAGGCGAAGATAGCCAAAGCCGTGTACATCAGCGGGAAAACATCGCTGATCTTGGCATCCATGATGCTGGGAATCAGCAAGCCTGTGATGATGATGACGGCAGTGCCACACAACGAGTTGAACGTGCCGCCAATCTGGATGAGCTGGTTGCCCTTGTTGCCGCCGCCGCCGAGTTTGTTCAGCATCGGGTTGACGACTGTATTGAGCAAGCACATGCTGAAACCCGCCACGAAAGCGCCGAGCAGGTAGACGGCGAAGCTGCCAAACACGCCAGAAAGCGTTTGGATGCCTACGCCAATGAAGCCCACGATGACAGCAATCAAAGCGGTCTTTTTGTAGCCGCGTTTCTGCAACAGGTTACCGGCAGGGATACCCATCACAGCATAGGCGATGAAGTTGGCGAACACACCCAAGGTGCCTTGCCAGTTGGGGATGTTGAACTGGTTTTTGAGGATGTCACCCATTGGCGAGGCCAAGTTGGTGACGAACGAAATCATGCCGAACAACAAAATCATCACGATGATCGGGATGGTGTAGTTCTGTTTTTTTACCGTTGTTTCCATAGATATTTTAGATTTAAAGATTTAAAATTCAAAGATTTAAAATTTAAGAATTCAACTTTATAGCGTAGAGAACTTGAAGATGATGGTTTCCATATATTCTTCGCCAGAGCGGAGGATGGTACTGGGGAAATTGGGTTTGTTGGGCGAGTCGGGGAGGGCCTGACACTCCAAGGCGACACCGGAGTAGTCCTCGTAGACGTGGCCATTCTTGCCTGTCGGGCAGCCTGAGAGCCAATTGCCGGTATACACTTGAATACCAGGCTGTGTGGTGTAGATTTTCACCATGCGGCCTGTGCCTTCGTGTGAAAGTTCGGCGGCAAGGCATAGTTTATTTTTCTCGATGCCGTCAATGACCCAGCAGCTGTCGTAGCCTTTTCCATTAATCAGGTCAGGATAGGCCTCCTTGATATCGCGACCTATCGGCTTGGCTTGAGTGAAGTCCATAGGCGTGTCGGCCACTTGGCGCATCTCGCCTGTGGTGATCAACTCATCGGTAGCAGGAAGAAAGCGGGATGCATTGAGCTTCAAGAAGTGATCCAGTATGTCACCGTTGCCTTCGCCTTTCAAGTTAAAATAGGTATGGTTGGTCAGGTTGACGATGGTGGCATCCGACGAATAAGCGCTGAGGTGGATGTTCAGCTCGTTCTCGTCGTTGAGGGTATAGCGCACCTTGGCCACGAGTTCGGCGGGATAGCCAGCTTCGCCGTCGGCACTGAGATAGGTGAAGACCACGCTCTCGCCCACGATGCGGCTGGCCCACTTCTGGTTGGCGAAGCCGATGCTGCCGCCGTGGAGGTGGTGCTTACCGTCGCCCGTGTTCAGCTCAAGCTGGTATTCCTTGTCATCAATCGTGAAACGACCGTTGGCGATGCGGTTGGCAAAACGTCCGGGAATCTTGCCAGCGCAAGGGCCGTCGCCATAATAATCCGTGGCATTGGGGTAGCCCAAAGCAATGTCGTCAAAGCTCCCGTTGCGGTCGGGGGTGATGATGCTCACGATGCCTGCACCGATGTCGCTCAGCTGCACCTTCACGCCATTGGCGTTGGTCAGCGTGTAGAGCTTGATGTCTTTGCCGTCAGGGGTCTTGCCCCAGACTATAACGTCTATGTTCATTGCCATAAGTTGTTAGGATAAACGCCCTTCTCGATCAATTCCTTGATTTTCCGCATCACGTCGGGCTTGTCTTCCTTGTAGGTCACGCCGAACCAGGAGGCGTTGCTCGACAGCACCTTCAGCTTGGCCGTTCCGTCATTAATGGCTTGGTTTACCATCAGCGGGATGAAGAACTCGGCTTTGATGTTGGTCTGTGCGGGTCCTTTCAGGAACTCCACGAAGCCCTTTTCGGAATAGGCGAAGAAGTCAGGCGTGAAACCGAAGAAGTTCATGGAAACGAGCGAGTCCATGTCCAAAGGATGGCTTCCCGTTTCGTCGGTGTAGGCTGCGCCACCGTCCTTGGTGTGACCGATGGCCGTGCGCTCGACGATGGTCTGCAGGTGGCCTTCCGCATCGGCGGTGCAGATGCCGCGCGAGACCGTGCCGAAGTCCGACATGGTGTTGCGCAACTTATAGGCCACCATGCTGTAGGCACCTTTCTTGCCTTCACATTCCATGAGGTAATTGGCCAAGACCTCGTAGGCTTCCTTGCCATAGAAGTCGTCGGCGTTGATGGCGGCGAAAGGCTCGTGGATCACGTCCTTGGCCATCAAGACGGCATGGCAGGTGCCCCAAGGCTTGACGCGCCCTTCAGGGACGCTAAAGCCTTCCGGCAGTTTGTCAAGGGATTGGTAGACATATTCAACGGGGATGCCGAATTTCTCCGTGTTGTTGACTTTCTTGAAGGCCTCGGCGAAGTCCTCGCGGATGACGAAGACCACCTTGCCGAAGCCGGCGCGCTTGGCGTCATAGATGGAGTAATCGAGGATGGCCTCGTTGTTCGGGCCGACGCCGTCCATTTGTTTCAAAGCGCCGTATCTGGAACCCATTCCAGCGGCTAATACTAATAAGGTTGGTTTCATTATGTTTAATTGTTGCTTGTTTAATCGTTTAATCGTTCGTTTGAAGGGTTGTCGTACTACGGCATTCGTTTTGTAGGGCTGCCACAATGTGACAGCCCTACAAAACGAATTATATTCTCCTTGCACCGTCAGAAATCACCACATCATACACTTTCGGTTCGTGCCCGAACTTGGCAGCGAATTTCTCCTTCGCCGTGGCGATGAAGGCATCATAAAGCTCTTCCTTCACAAGATTGATGGTGCAGCCTCCGAAGCCGCCGCCCATCACACGGGAACCTGTCACGCCGCATTGCTTGGCGATGTCGTTGAGGAAATCCAGTTCCTCGCAGCTCACTTCGTAGAGCTTGCTCATGCCGTAGTGGGTACCGTACATGCGATCGCCAACGGTCTCATAGTCGCCTTTTTCCAAGGCATTGCACACATCGAGAACACGCTGTTTTTCACCAATGACGTATTCCGCACGCATGTAGTCTTCAGCGGAGAATTCGTTCTTCACCTCATTGAGCATCTGCATCGTAGCGTCGCTCAAATACTTCACTTCAGGGTGCTTGGCCGCAATGTGCGCGCAGGCGTTCTCGCACGATTCGCGACGCTTGTTGTAGGCCGAGGAAGCCAATTCGTGTTTGACCAGCGTGTCGAGCAGCACTACCTTGTAGCCCAGCGGGTTAAAAGGATAGTACTCAAACTCCATTGTGGCGCAGTTGAGGCGCATCAGGTGACCTTTCTTGCCAAAGAGCGAGGCAAACTGGTCCATAATACCACACTTCACGCCGACGTAATTGTGTTCCGTCGCCTGACCGATGCGAGCCAACTCAAACTTATCGATACCGAGGTTGAGCATGTCGTTAAGCGCAAAGGCGTAGGTGCTTTCCAAGGCTGCCGACGACGACATCCCCGCACCGATGGGTACGTTGCCGAAAAAAACGGTGTCGAAGCCCTGCAGCTGATAGCCCCGCTTGATGATTTCGCGGCACACGCCGAATATGTATTTGGCCCAATGCTGGTCGGGAAGGTCCTCCTCATTGAAGCCAAACTCCCGATAGTCTTCTTTGTCAATGGAATAAGCGCGCACCTTGTCGGTACCGTTGAGGCGGATGCAAGCATACATGCTCGCGTCGATGGCACCAGGGAAGACGAAGCCACCGTTGTAGTCGGTGTGTTCGCCAATAAGGTTGATGCGTCCAGGTGAAGCGTAGACAACGCCTTCGTTTCCAAAGCGTTGATAGAAAATGGATTTCAATTCTTCGATTGTCATAGTTGCAGTTTTTCAATTTGGGCGCAAGATA
>CAMUYT010000118.1 GCA_947164955.1 uncultured Bacteroidales bacterium
GCACAATTGTTTTGATTAGTTTTTAATCAAATTTTTCGCCGTAAATTTAATCAAAACTTTTGGGATAAAGGGAACACTAAAGGCAAAAAACTTTTACCTTGCTGCAAAGTTGGCAAAAAAGCCTAAAAGACTTGGTCTTATCGTTCAGAACGCACTGCACGGACGGACATACCGCCGATGCGGCCATGGCCGTTTATAATGCAGGTGCTAGAGCCTAAAAATCCCCACGCGCTTAGTGGGGCTTCTAGATAGAGCGAATTCGACCAATAGTAGCAACTGTAGCCGACACCTAAGATGTGGTTCGCCATTTGGACGACAGCCTTACAGTCCCGGTCTGTAGGGCTGTCACACCGTGGCAGCCGCTAATGAATCACCCAGCCGCCCGATGCAAAACCTGTTCCCCAAATCGCGTCTTGATCTTGTCCATCGCGGCATAGAGGTTCGTCAGTTCCATGTTGTCGTCAAACAAGGCCAGCTGCGGCGCGCCGCTCACCAGCTCGCTGAGGCGCACGCCCACGAGGCGTATCATCATACGGCGGTTGTAGAGACGGTCGAAGAGGCTGTTGACCGTCTGCTGCAGCACGTGGTCGAAGGCGGTGTAGGGAATGCGTTGCTGCATGTCGTGCGTGTCGAAGTTGGAATAGCGGATCTTCACCGTCACGCAGCCCGCCAGCTTGCCTTGCGAGCGCAAGTCGAAGCCGAGGCTCTCCACCATCCGTGCCAGACATTGCCGCAGGGCGACCATGTCGATGGTGTCTTGCTCGAAAGTGCGTTCTTTGCTGATGGACTTCCGTTCCTGGTAAGGGCACACGGGCGTGCTGTCTTGCCCATTGGCTTTCTTCCAGATGTCGAGGCCATGTTTGCCCATGGCGCGTTCCATCGCTACGGGCGGCAGGCGGCGCAATGTTCCAATCTTCTCCACGCCCATCGAACGGAGCAGGTGGTAGGTCTTTTCGCCCACCATCGGGATTTTCTGCACCGAGAGCGGGTCGAGGAAGCTATTAATATAAGGTGTGGGCACCTGAAGCTCGCCGTTGGGCTTGGCCTGCCCCGTGGCGATTTTCGACACCGTCTTGTTTTCCGAGAGGCCAAACGAAATCGGCAGCCCTGTCTCCTTGATGATGCGTTGCCGCAGCTCGTGCGACCACAGCTGGCAGTCGTGGAAACGGTCCATGCCCGTTAGGTCGAGGTAATGCTCGTCGATGGACATTTTTTCGTAGACGGGTGCACAGTCGGCGATGATTTGCGTCACCAAGCGCGAATAGCGGCTGTAGAGTTCCATGTCGCCACGGATGAAGACGGCCTGCGAGCAGAGTTGTCGCGCCGTGCGCATCGGCATGGCCGAATGCACACCGAACCTCCGGGCCTCGTAGCTGCAAGTGGCCACCACACCACGGTCCGACATGCCGCCCACGATGACGGGTTTGCCGTCCAACGACGGATTGATCAACCGTTCCACCGACACGAAAAACGTGTCCAAATCCATGTGCAAAATCGTTCGTTCCATCATTTATTTCTCCTTTTTTTTGCCCAAAATGCTTGCATGTTCCAAAAAAGTTGTACTTTTGACGAGAATTTAATCAAATATTTCGCCGTAAATCTAATCAAAATATTCGATATAGAACAGAAATAATCTTCAAATTTTGAATTTTGAATTTTAAATCCCACAATATCATGTACTTCAACTCAAACATCAAATTCCTCCGCAAGCACCGCAACCGCACCCAAGACGACCTCGCTTTCGCGCTGGACATGAAACGCTCCACGCTGAGCGGCTATGAAAACGGTGTGGCCGAGCCCAACCTTGAGGCCTTGATCGCCTTCTCCAAGTATTTCGGCATCGCCATCGACACGTTGGTGAAAGTCGACCTGAGCAGCATCAGCCCGAGCCAACTCTCGCAACTCGAACGCGGCTACGACGTACACATCAAGGGCAGCAACTTGCGCGTGCTGGCCACCACCGTCAACAACGACAACGACGAAAACATCGAACTCGTCGCCGAGAAGGCCAAGGCAGGTTATGCCACAGGCTTCGCCGACCCCGAATACATCAAGGTGTTGCCGACGTTCACGATGCCCTTCCTCTCGCACGACCGCAAATACCGCACCTTCCAGATCAGCGGTGACTCGATGCTGCCCATTCCCGACGGCTCGTATGTCACGGGCGAATACGTCATCGATTGGACTTACATCCGTAGCGGCCAGCCCTACATTGTGCTCACGCAAGACGACGGCATTGTCTTCAAGATTGTGGACAACAAAATAGAGCACGAGAGCAAACTCACCCTCAGCTCGCTCAACCCGCTCTACCATCCGTATGATTTGCCCGCCTCCGATATCAAAGAGGTGTGGAAATTTGTGCATTACATCAGCGCGGAGATGCCCGAACAGCGCGAAAACCGCTTCCGCGAGGAGCAATTGCTCCAAACGGTACAAGAATTGAAACGGCAGGTGGAAGAAATACAATTGAAACTCAATCTTTGAACAAATTTATAAATATTCAAAATATAATATAATAAACTGATTATAAAATATATACAAAATATATAAATTCAAAACTTTAGATTTTTCCGCTCAAAACTTTAGATTTTTCTACTTAAAACTTTGGATTTTTCCACTCCAAACTTTGGATTTTTCCTATTTTTGCAACGAATTTCAATGCAGAAAACGAAACAACGATGATTGAGAGAAAAGCAAAAGACGCTCTGTTGAGGCTCGCCTCGCAATTTGCCGTCATCGGCGTCACCGGGCCGCGCCAAAGTGGAAAATCAACGCTCGCGAAAATGACTTTTCCACAGAAAAGATACATTTCGTTTGACGACAGAACTTTCCGTGAGTTAGCCACTGCCAACCCTATGGACTTTTTGTTGGCCTTCCCCGATGGTGCTATCATCGACGAGGCTCAGAAAGTGCCTGAGATTTTCGACGCGGTCAAATACCATGTCGACCAAGGCTCCTTCACCCCTGGCAAGTTCATACTGACGGGTTCCAACCAGTTCAACTTGAAGCAAAACATGACCGATTCGTTGGCCGGTCGCGCCGCTTTTTTGAAGTTACTCCCGTTTTCCATCGGCGAACTTCAAAGCGGCAATGTGTTGGGTTCCAACGTGTACGAAACGATTTTCAAAGGTTGCTATCCGCCTTTGCACGACACATCCAAGCATTTCTCCACCGATGATTGGTTCAACAGCTATATCGACACCTATCTTGACCTGGACGTGGAAAGCCAAATCAACTACAGCAACCTCTCCGTGTTCAAGAAGTTCATCCAGATTTGCGCTACCTATAGCGGGCAGATGCTTTCCATGGACAACATTGCGCGTGGCACCGGCGTATCTGCGCCTACCGTCAAGCAGTGGCTTTCCATTCTGGAGTCGTCGTTCATCATCCATTTCTTGGAGCCTGACACACAGAATCTTGGAAAAGCGTTGGTAAAGACGCCAAAACTCTACTTCGTGGATTCGGGCTTGCTCTGCCACTTGTTGCGGATTGATTCTGTCGAAGAGCTGATTCTCAGCGAGTATAAAGGTGCCATCGTGGAGACTTTCGCCATCGCGGAGTTGTTGAAAAGTCGGCTGAACCAAGGCAAACACCCCAACCTGACCTATTATCGCGACCTAAAAGGCTTCGAGGTGGACACCATCGCCGACTGGAAGCATACCTTCGCCATCGAAATCAAGAGCACAATCGAGGCGGAACAAAGCCTTTCGAAGAACACGCGCGATTACCTTGCCCTTCGTGGCAACGATGGCAGTCAAGGCGCGGTTTTCTACCTCGGTGACCTTAGCCTTACCATTAATGGCGTCGACTACGTTTCATGGAAAGATTGGGGGAAATATTCCTCCCAACCATAAAAAAGACACCTATCTCTACTCCTTTCGGCACGTTTTTTGCAGTAATTAACTTATGTGTAATTGACCAAATCATCAAAATTATAATTGTCATGAAAAAAGTATTTCTCAGTTTGATGCTTTTCTGCGGCTTAGCCCTGATGAGCACCAGTTGCAATGAAAACAACGGCAACAATGGTAACAACGGAAACAACAATGTGACACCCGAAGTGCAAGCCGGAACGATGACCATCGGCAACAACACCGATGACATCGTCACCGCCAAAGCCGTCAAGTATGGCCAAAAGAATGCCATCGTCCTCGCCTCCGAAGAGATGACCGACGACGACAACGAAGGTATCGCCATTATCTTCGACGGCGACATCGTCCCTGGCACCTACACGATGGGCAACAACTCGAAGGATCCCGTCCCCACTGTGGTCGGCTTCCACGACTTCAACCTCGGCGAACTGCCTTTCATCTTTGGCGCCGACACCTTGTTCTATGGTGACACCTACTATTGGATGAACGGTTTGCTGTCGGTGACCGAAAACAACGGCACCTACACTGTCATCCTGTCACAAAGCATGGGCGCCAACGCCAACGGCCAAACCGTCCAGCTGGCCTTGAACTTCAGCGGCACGCTGCCGCCCTACACCTTCGATGTCAACAACAAGTTCACCATCGGCAACAGGGAAAGCTCCATCGGATTGGCAGGCATCACCACTATCAGCGGAATGGGCATCCTCGGTGACGGTGTGAAATCCATGCTTTTCATGTCGGCCGACCGCAAACGCTTTTTCATCGTCAGCTACTTGACTGGCCAACTCGTCGACGGCGACTATAACCTTGGCTACCTCGGTACACCTTACCTGCCCATATTCCCTTGCGTGCACGTGGCTCTTGACCATGACTTCTGGACTATGACGCCACAAACTGGCTATATAGCCAAGAGCGGCACCATGCACGTGGTGAACAACCCCGATGGCACCAAGACCGTCATCATGGAGAACCTCAAGCTGAAGAACGTCGAACACGATCTTTGGCCCATCATTGACGGCTCGCTGCAATACACTGGTTACATGTATGAGATTAACCTGTAATCGTAATGCATTCATAAATCAAGCCCGAATGCGCGCATTCGGGCTTTTTTGTGTAACTTTGCACCCCAAAATTCCCAATCAGTGATCTATCCCAATAACTTCGAACAGAAAATCGGCTTCCACAGCGTCCGACAGATGATCTCCGACCACTGCATCAGCCAGATGGGGCTGGAGAAAGCGGACGAGATGGCTTTTTCGACCGACAAAACCCTCATCGTCAAGAGCCTGGAGCAGACCGATGAGTTTCTCCGCCTGCTGCAAACGGGCGTGCCGTTTCCCATGCGCGACTTCCACGACCTGCGCGAGGCCTTCCACCAAATCCAAATCGAAGGCACCTGCCTCAGCGTGGAGGACCTTTTCGCGCTGAAGCCTTCGCTCAACGCGCTCGAAGGCATCCTGCGCTTCGGCCACTCGGAGAGTGCAGAACAATACCCAGAACTCAAGTCGCTGATTGAGAATATTTTCATCGACCGAATGGTTTTCACCGAAGTGAACCGCCTCGTCGACGACAAAGGCGAAATCCCCGACAACGCCTCGCCCGAGCTGGCCGAAATCCGGCAGAGCATCCGCCGCAAGCAAGGTGGCATCGAGAAGCGCATCCGCCAGATCATGGGCGACGCCAAGACCGCGGGCTGGGTCGACCAGAAATCGGAAATCACCATCCGCGACGGTCGTTTGGTCATCCCCGTGAAGGCGGGCGACAAACGCGCCATCCGTGGCTTCATCCACGACGAGTCGGCCACGGGACAGACTGTCTACATCGAACCTGCCGAGATCTTCGACACCTCCAACGAGATCAAGGAGCTGGAATACGCCGAACGCCGCGAGATCCACCGTATCCTCATGGCTTTCACGCGACTGCTGCGGCCTTACCTCAGCGAACTCCGCAAGGCATGGAACCTACTCGGCGAACTCGATTTCATCCGCGCCAAGGCACTGTTGGCCCACGACATCGGCGGCGTGAAACCCGAACTCCACGACACACCTTATATTAATTGGCAGCAGGCACGCCACCCGTTGCTCGAACAAAAACTGAAAGCCCAAGGCAAACAAGTCGTTCCGCTCGACCTCAAGCTGGACGAACACGATCGCATCCTCGTCATCAGCGGCCCCAACGCGGGCGGCAAGTCGGTCTGCCTCAAGACCGCCGGCCTGCTGCAATACATGCTGCAATGCGGCCTCATGGTCCCTATGCGCGTCGACTCGCAGTGCGGCCTGTTCGAGAACCTCTTTATCGACATCGGCGACGAACAGTCCATCTTGGACGACCTCTCGACCTACAGCTCACACCTTATTAATATGAAGGCCCTCCTGGAAAATGCCGATGCAAAGACTTTGTTCCTCATCGACGAGTTCGGTACGGGCACTGAGCCCCAGCTGGGCGGTGCCATCGCCGAGGCCATCCTTTTGGAACTCAACAAGAAACAAGCCTTCGGCATGGTCACCACGCACTATGCCAACCTGAAGCTTCTGGCCGATAACCACGAGGGCATCATCAACGGCGCCATGCTGTTCGACACCAAGTTCATGCAGCCCATGTACATGATGATCACCGGCAAGCCCGGCTCGTCGTTTGCCTTCGAGATCGCCAAGAAAATCGGCTTCCCGCGGCAGATCCTCGACGATGCCGCCAACATCACCGGCGACCAGCACCTCAAGTTCGAGAAACAGCTGCAACAGCTCGAAGTCGACAAGAAAGCCATCCGCAAGAAAGAGCAAGACCTGCGTATCGCCGACCAGCTGCTCACCGAGGTGGTGGAGAAATACAAAAAACTGCTCGCCGACCTGGAAGGCAAGAAGAAACAACTCATGCGCGATGCGGCCGCTGAGGCGCAAGAGCTGATCCAGAAGGCCAACAGCCAAATCGAGCGCACCATCCGCGAGATCAAGGAGGCGCAAGCCGAGAAGACCAAGACCAAAGAGATACGCCAGAACCTCGAAAAGACCAAAGAAGAGATTGCGCAGAAGGCCAAGGAAGTGGCCGAAGCCAAGGAAAAAGCCGAAGCCGAGGCTGCCTTGAAGGTGGGTGACACCGTCTGCATCGACGACATGCAGGTGGTGGGTGAAATCCTCGCCATCAGCGACACCGACGCCACCATCCTCTTCGACAGCATCCGCCTGCGCACCAGTCCCGACAAGCTCCGCAAGGTGAGTCGCGCCGAGGCCCGAAAGACGCAACGCAACTGGCAAAAAGGCATCGCCGCCGATCTCAGCGAGAAAGCCGAACACTTCGACCTCACCCTCGACGTGCGCGGCCACCGTGCCGAAGAAGCTTTGGACATCGTCGACAAGTATCTTGACGAAGCTAAGTTGCTCAGCATCAAGGAAGTGAGCA
>CAMUYT010000119.1 GCA_947164955.1 uncultured Bacteroidales bacterium
GGTGCGCCACGAGCTGATGCCCGCCTTGGAGATGGCCTTCCCGCAAATCGTGTCGCTACTCTTGGTCATCAACCCGAAGCTCAACGACATCATCAACGACCTGCCGTTTGAATGCCTCAAGGGCGATCCTTATCTGATAGAGACGATGAAATCTCCCCGTCCAGGTTTCGACGACTTGAAGTTCCGCATCGGGCCGGTGTCGTTCTTCCAAACCAACGTCTACCAAGCCGAAAGGCTCTACAATACAGCCTTCGACCTCGCCGACGTGCAAGGCGACGAGCTGATGTATGACCTCTACACGGGCACGGGCACCATCGCCCAGTATTTCTCGCGTTTCGTGAAGAAAGTGGTCGGCATCGAATACGTGGAGGCCGCCATCGACGACGCCAAGGTGAACGCCGAACTCAACGGCATCACCAACTGCACGTTCTATGCTGGCGACATGGCCAAGGTGTTCACCGACGACTTCATCGAGAGCAACGGTCGCCCCGACTTCATCGTCACCGACCCGCCCCGTGCGGGCATGGCCGAGAAGGTAGTGGAACAGTTGCTGAAGATCCGCGCCAAGAAAATCGTCTACGTCAGCTGCAACCCAGCCACCCAGGCCCGCGATTTGCAGTTGCTGGACACGGCCTACAAGGTGATGGCAGTGCAGCCTGTCGACATGTTCCCGCACACGCAGCATGTAGAAAATGTTTGCTTGTTGGAACTGAGATAAACGAAAAAAAGGCGGCCTTGCAGCCGCCTTTTTTCACATACTCATTTGATTCATTTAACGCACATACACATAGCCTTGCCCTTGCGTGAGCTGGGTTAACGTGCCTTGCCACGTCGTTCCGTTGAAAATAGCGAAGCCACCGTCTTGCGAGATGATCTTGTCGCCTTCATTAGATGTGAACGAGGTCCCAAGAAGTGTGGTAAGAGCAGCAGCAATGTCGGTAGTGGTTTCTCCAGTGTAACCAATCCAGTTGGAGCCAGTTCCAATCGTAATACTGGACGAAACGGGTACGCCAGTCACAGCAACACCATTGACAACGGCAGTCGAATACAGTTTGTACATCTGTCCAGGATTGAGTTCCCCGTTGACATTTTCTTCATCTTTCGCCATAATCTGTGTCAAGCATCCATTGAGCATGCTGTTCAGTTGCGCTGCAGTAATCTGCACCATGGGAGCCCACCAGTTCCAGCCGGCTGAGAGCACTATGGCTTGGGCCAGCATCACGTAGGCATTTTGATGCTCGGTCAAGGCATGGATGGGTATCGAAGGCATAATGGCTTCGGGCTCATCGCCAAGATTGGCCGGCTCTGTGGTTGTGAAGGTAACGCTACTCTCGGCCTCGGTTTCGGCGATCACGAACACACCTTCCATAGGCTTGATGACCGTTCCTGCACGGGCTGGCACGATGGCATCGCCCGTTTCGTTCATTTTGTAGAAAGGCACAGCCACACCGTTCCTAACCAGATAGGCATTGCACGGGAACGGGTTGCCGACGAGATTCCAGTTGAGGAAGGGATTGGCATCGGTGTTGGGGCCGTAGTTGAGGCCGGTGAAGGTTTGCGCACCCAAATGTGAGACGCTACCCTGAAAGCTAATGTCAACGGTTGCATTATTGGATGTTGCACGAGCAAACAGGTAGCCTTTCCCTTTATCCAAATCGAAGGCTTCATCCTCGTAATTTCGCCATTCCAAGCCATCTGAACTTGTGCCGTCAAACTTATACAGGTCGTAATTGTAGTTTGTCGGAACCATATTAGTGGGCAGCCCTGAAGAAGTAGAATAGTTTCTTGTCGGTGCCAACAGATAGTAATGATTCTTGTCGCTTGTATAACCTTGTATCTTCTTGTACATCACAGCGTAAGAAATCCCCGTAGGACTACTCAACTTCAGTTGACCTCCTTCTTGGACGTAAATGCGATAAATGCTGTTTGAGATATTGGCTTTCGGCGCTTCCAAGATGGAGCCGGGATGCACCCACAGTGTCGATTGGGAACCAAACTCTAAAGTGCCAGTTTGTGCAGTAACCGGGTTGGCACCTGAAGAAGTGCCCAAATAAGCAACGTCATGTATAAGCACATGGTCAGAGGCAGTCGGGATGCGATGCGGCCACCAGTTGCTCGTTTCGTTCCAACGGTATTGTTTCGACGACAGTCCAGGCTCGTCAAACACGAGGTCGTAAGCATTGGCCACAATCTCGATGGCATCAATGTACAATTCATAGCCATTGGTGGGAATAAAACCTATCTTTACCGAGCCTCCCATGTACTCACTCAGCGAGTAGGTGTTTTGTTGCCAATTATTTGATGACATTTTTAAGTTGAAGGACTCGACCGTTTCATAATTCGTTCCTGAATATATTTTGAGTTGACCTCGGCCCGAAGCACCTTTAGCCCAAAATCGCACAATCACATTATCGCAACCCGAGAAATTGATTTCTGGCGACATCAGGACCTCAGTAGAGCCATTGCTGTAGGCGCAATAGCTGCTGCCATTGTAGCCTCCTTCATATTGCATCTCCCAACCTTCGTCAGCTGTCCAGCAATCCGTCCCATTAAACAACTCCTCAAAGTCCTCGGTGTAGCTAAAGCTCGGCATGATGGTGTAGGTGCCGCAGTCGGTCCACATGCGGTATGCCTCGCAATAGTTGGACCAGGGAAAATTATAGCCGTTGTAGCTCACGCGAGCACGGGCGCGGAACTCATAACAAGTGGCGGGCAGCAGGCCGTTCAGCGTCAAAGTACGCTCAAAGGCGTAAGGCGCTTCATTCTCAAAAATCGGATAGTCAACCCATTCATTTTGCGTTTCGCTCGGGTCGCGCCATTCGCGGTATTGCACCTCGAAGGCCGACGAATGATAGCCGTTTTGGTAAGCGTAGTCATAGAGCGTAATCGTGGCTGTATAGGCGTCGCAACCCACATACGAGATGTAAGGCTGCTCGCTCTTGAAGGCGTTCACGGTCAGGTCGTCGAGATAGCAGCGTTTCCACCATTGGGTAAGGTCGGCACCTTCAAAATGAAGGCGGATATAGATTGGGTCGGTGCCACCGGCGGGAACCACCTGCTGGTATTTCACCCAACCCGTTTCGGCAGCATAACGCGGAATCAAGCTACCCCATGGTGTCCAAGAAGTTCCATTGTTGGATTGTTCGATAGTAACGCCTTCGTTGGTGTTGTCGGCAGTGTTGTCGTGGTACCACCAGAAGCTCACCAAAGCATCCATTGTGCTTGGGCGCAAGGGCGGTAACACAAGGTAAGCCTCGTCGTTATGGCCCGAAGCAAAGCCCAACAGCCTTTGGCTTTCGCCGCCAGCGTGGGCAGGCAGTTGGTCTTGGGCATTAGAATAATTATAAATCATGAGGCGTTCCAACGCACCACCAAGGGTGAGGCCATCGTCGAAGTAGGTGGGTGTCTCGAAGCCGTAGGTCAGCGGGAAGAGGGTCACGGGGTCGGTCCACGGCGCAATGGTGAACTGGATGGGTTCCGACCAGTCGCTGAAACCAGCGAATCCGGGGATGCTGTTGTCGTAGATGGCGGTTCTCACGCGGAGGTGATATGTGTCAGGAGCCAAGTTCCGCTCCCAGCCGTTGCTGGCTAAACCTTCGTTTGCCTCTCCCCAATCATTGACATCGGTGGTCAGCTGCCAGCTGTAGTTGACGGCTTGTCCTTCGGACAGGGTCAACTCCACGGGCGTCCACATCACTTGAGCCATTGAGGTGGTTTGCCGGACGACGGCCAAGTTGGTGGGTGTCGGGTAATTCGTGGAGAAGACACGAGCGTCGCTCCAATCGGAATAGATTGTTGTGCTGTTGGCGGTGTGGACCGAGCGTATGCGCACATAGTAATTCGTGTTGGCTGCCAAGCCCGTCAGCGTGACCGAATTCGTGTTGGTTGTGGCCGTCAGGGCATCTGTGAAGCTTGCTTCGGTGGCATATTCCACTTCGTAGCCTGTTGGTGTTAGCGTGCAAGTGGGGACAGACCATGTCAACGTGGCTTGGGTGTCGGTTGGTGCCACCACAAGAGTGCTCATGTCAGGCGTAGTGATGAGGGAAACACACGAAATGCCAATTTCATCGATGGCCACAGGTGGGTTTACAGCAGATGGTAGTTTCGTGCCATCATTTTGCCACACAAATACCATCATATAGTTGCCTTCTTCCAAGATGTTGATTCGTGATGCTTCTGGCGTGGTATATGAGGGGAATCCAATTACGTTATCGGCCATAGGATTCAGGGCTTCGCCACCATCGAGGGCTATCCATCCATCAGGAAGGCTGTTGTAGCTGAAACCAGTTGGGCCAGAATTACTAGCGGCCAGTTCCGTGTTGGCAGGCACCAAAGCCACACGGAAATAGTCCGACGCATGGATGCCTTTGCCATACCACCTATAGCTGAATTGATAACTTCCTGGAGTCAAGGTGAAAACCCTTGCTGCATAAACGGTAGTGCCCCAACCTTGCCAACCACCACCAATAAGAGGTGTCTCACCATGAATATATTGGTATGTACTTCCATCTTTGGAAATATACAAGGAGTAGTTGTTTAAGCCAGTAAGACTACCATTGAGTCTTCCCGGAGCTGTTCCCAAGGCCCAATCATTTCCAAACAAACCTTTGTTTATCAGTTGCCAGCCGCCTATATCACCAACCATAGTCATTCCCGTACCCGAACTTTGCCAGGCCGAGAAACCATGCGAATAAGGATGACTGACATCAACCAATATAGGCGCACTATAATACGTTTTGAACCCCTCAAAATCCACCCAAACGCTATAACTCTCTCCATACTTCGCCCTCACTTGTGCCACATAGTCGGTATTGGCGGTGAGGCCAGTGATGGTACAAGCGGGTTCGGTCACGGCGATGGGTGTTCCGTAGTTGTTGGCATCGGTTCCGTAGCGCACTTCCCATTGTGTGGCTGCGCCTGCGTTCCAGCTGAGCGTGGCCGTGGTGTTGGTCACGTTGCTCACCACGAGGCCGGTGGGGGCGGCATACTGCTGCACGTTGAAGTCGTCGAGCCAAATGCTTTGGAGGTTGCTTTCATACTTGCCGAAATAGATGACGATGTGGCCGCTTTGCACGGCGTTGTTCACCAAATTGTAGCTGTACACCTCGCCGTTGGCGTTGTCCGTCAAGGTGGCGGTGCCTATCTCGGTGTAGTCCGTGTAGTTGTTCGGGTCGGCCACAACGCCCACACTGAGGCTTTCCATAGTGCCTTGCGTGCGTCCCGCCTTGAAGCTGAGCTGCAAGGAACCCAAATTGTCGAAATAAGGCAGGATGATGTAGGCTCCAAATTCGGAATAAGAGGTGTAGGTGGATATGTAGCCATAAATGTTTTGCGTCACCTCAGTGGCGGTGTTGTGCAGTGTCAGGCGACCATTGCCCACTTCCGTCACCACTTCGGCGTATTCAGGCACGTTTATGCGCCAATCCGTTGGAAGCGTGGTGAGGCCTGCGAAAGACTCATTGTACGGCATCGTTGCAGGTGTGCATTGCGTGGAAAATTCCAAGATTTCGGAATCCTCATAACCGGAACTGGTCATTGTCTTCACCTTCACTTCGTAATCGGTGTAAGGTGTCAAGCCCGTAAGAGTGTAAGGATTTGAAACACCATCGACATAATGTTGCCATTCATTTGGATCATTGCTGTAGCCTTTTTGTCTATAGACAAGGTCGAAGGTATGGCTGTTCGTATTGTCGTCCGTCCAACTGATGGTGGCCGAGTTGGGCGTGATTTCGCTTGCGGCCAAATTGTAGGCTGGAATGATGGCAGGAGCCTTGCGCACCACGATGTTGTCGATGGTGAAGCCTTTCCCGCCATCCACTGAACTGAAGCTGAGCTTATATATGTGTTGACTGGAGGATTGATCCACATTGGTAATACGATAAGTGAAGTGTTGGCCGTCGTAATAGCTTTCATTAGTGGAGGCCGTCGTTGAAAACACTTCAACATTGTAGTTGTTGTCATGCAATCTCACCAGCACTTGGGCAGGGCCTGCGTCATAGTACACCTCTTCCCTTATCAAGTCGAATTCCACCATGAGGCCATTGGAGGCATTGGTGAACTTCAACTCGGGCAAGGTGATGGTGAGCGGTGAGGTTTCGAGGTAATGCTGACGACCCATCCAATCAAAGGAGCCTACTCCAGCGCCTACATTATAATAGCCCAGTCTATTTAGACTATAAGTATGGTCACTATAAGGTCTGACAAGATAGGTGTCGTTGCCAGCGAGGGTCAGGCCGTTGGGCATCGTCCTCGAATTGAAGTCGAACACAAGGTCGCCTTCGTCCAAGTTGGCAGGATAGAAAGGCGTGGTGGCCGAGGCCGTGGCCGCAGCGGAAATGAGACTAAAAAAGCTTGTGTTTTGTCTGGCTATCACATATAGGTCGTAGGCCGTGTTTTTCTGGAGACCTTCATAGGTGTATGAAGTGTTGTTTGTGCTGTACGCGTTGTTCCAATCCAAGGTCGATGTGCCTCTCGGCACACAAAGCACTTGGTAGTTACCAGTATAGTTGGCGGGCGCATCCCACTGCAATTGGATTTTGTAGTTGTAGTTGCTGTTGCTCTCGTCACACCACGTGGTTGCACGGGCATTTTGGGGAACCCTTGTGTTGAAAAAATTGGCTTCGTCGGCCAAGTAGGTGAAGGTGGTCTTGGGCACGAAATTGTATTTGTTCAGCCTAGTGGGATGACCACCCGTATAGGTTACCTTGTTCCATCCCGATGCGCCATCTTTGTAAACGCCATAGAACACGGGCTTGCGGTAAGGACCGAATGGCGTATAGCCGCTTGGATAAAACTGGTACTGTTCCTCGAACTGCACCAGTAGGTTTTTCTCGCCGCTGTAGGTATAGGGCGAGTTGAAAGCGATTTCCATCGTCTCGCCTTGGGCATCCAAGTAGAGATGGGCGACAATCTGCTCGTCGGTCATGTCGGAGCTCTGGATCACGTTGCCGTCCGCATCCAATTCGGAGGCGTCCACTTCGGCTAAGGTCACGTAAGTGTATCTCGGTGTCGTCCATTGGTAAGAGGCCGGCACGGGATTGGCGAGGTAGAACGTCATCTTGGTGATTTGCTTTCCGGTCAAGCCCACGGTCTGAAGCACGTTCTTGTCCATGATGAACTGGCTCAGCGAACGGTCTCCATCATTGAGGTTGCCGTAAACCGGCACATGACATTCCTTGTCCGTTCCGTTATACACGGTCGCGGTGCGCTCCAC
>CAMUYT010000120.1 GCA_947164955.1 uncultured Bacteroidales bacterium
ACTTTGCCGTCCTTCATCTTGTCGGCCTCGACCGAGGTTTGCAGCACCTTGCCGATAACGCCAAGACCAGTGTCGTCGCTTTGGTATTCGATGAACTCGCATTCTAAGGCGATAGGCAGCTCGTTGATGATGGGTGCGTCGACCAAATTGGATTTGGTGGCGGTGAGACCGCTCTTGGCGAATTTGTCCTTCTCGTTTTTGCCTGAGACTACGCCAAACCAGTCGGATTCAACCATGTGGGGTGCATCGGCGATGTGGACCACAAAGCCCTTGCGGCGCTTGATGTTTTCCACTGTGCGGTGGGTTTCGGTCAGGTTGAGGGCAACGCGGTTGCGGTCGAGCATGGTGCCCCAAGCGGCGTTCATCACGTCGATGGTGCCGTCTTCATTGTAGGTGGCCACGAGCAATACGGGCATCGGGAAAATGGCTTCTGTTACTTTAATGGGTTGTTTCATAATTTATACTTTTAAATTGGTTTTCCAAATTCATAAATCGTTCTCTAATGTCTTTATGACCTTTGCAGGCACGCCACCCACCATGGCGATCCACACGCGTTCGCCCACTGCACCGAGCATCTGCTGCAGATGACGGTATTGTGCCATGTAGTCGCGTCCGTCGAGGGCGTTGAAAATCTCGCATTGTCTGATGGCTTCGGTCTTGAGAGCAATCAGTTCCTCGTCGGCATACGAATATTCTATTCCGGCATTACATTTTTCCAAGTTGGTCATATTAACAAGGTTAATGGGCATAAAAACCGAATTGCGCGTGCAAAGATACAAATTTCTGTGCTAATAGTGGTTGACGAATTCCAAACCAAAGTCTCTGCAAACTCCAAAGGGCAAGCCTGTCCCTTATTATTCACGAATCGTGTTTCCAACGTTAACCAAATGGTCAGCGATGCGTTCTGCGTTTTGCGCCAGTGATAGGTATTCGGCACCTACCTGTGGCGTGCATTTTCCTTCCACAAGTCGCTGGATGTGATTACGTTCCATCTGTTCGGTCAAGTTGTCAATATCTTCCTCAATCACATAAGCGCGTTCCATGGCTTCACCATCGAGATTGTGATACGCTTCACTCACCTCATTATAAAGATCTAAAATCCTACGTTCCATCAAATGGATTTCCGATACGGCCTGGGCGGAGAACGAAGCAGATTGCGACCTCAGGCTCTCGGCGTATTCCACGATGTTCTCGGCATAGTCACCGATGCGCTCCAAGTCGCTCACACTTCTAATGCTCGCATTCAAGTATTTCAGGTCGGTTTGGTTCAGCCTTTTTTCTGAAAGCAACACCATATACCTTAACAACTCGCTATTCAAGTAGTTGAGCTCTTTCTCAGTGTTGGCAAACTGTTCCGATTCTTCAAAATTCATCGTAGTCACGATTTTTATCGAGCGCTTGAAATTCTCCATTGCTAACTTCGCCATGTTCTCGATTTCGGCTTTCAGCTGTTTCACCGCCAACACCGGGGCACTCAGCATCGTGTCGTCAAGGAAATACAAACGAGGACCTGAATTGTCGATGGTGTCTTCCTTGTCTGAAACCAGTCGACACACAAGTTGGACAAGTTTGTCAGTCAAAGGCAAGGCCAACAGCGTGGTGCACACGTTGAACACAGTATGGAACATGGCCAATTGGATTTGTGGTGCATGTGGAAACATATGCTCGAAAACACTCCCAAAACTCCACATCCCTTTTGAAGCGATTCGTAACGCCAAAGCTATCAGTAGAAATATAGCTACACCCATGATATTGAAAAACAGATGGATAAGCGCTGTGCGTTTGGCGTTTGTCCCACTGGTCATGCCTGCCAAAATGGCCACTACACATGAACCAATGTTGGAACCCATGGTGAGGTATATGCCCTGGTTGAGCGAAAGCAAACCCGCCACAACCATCGTGATGGCGATGGAAGTGAGCACCGACGAGCTTTGGATAATGGCGGTAAGCAAAGCTCCCAAGAAGACAATTAACAACGGGTTTTTGATGCTGGCGAGGAATTGTTTCACCGAATCGAGTGCTGCGAAATCGTCCATAGCGTTTGACATCATGCTGAGGCCGACAAACAAGGTGCCGAATCCCGTCAAGATGCCGCCAACATGTTTCCAGGACTCACGTTTCGAGAACATTAAGATGAAGGCGCCGATGCCTGCAAAAGCCGAAAACAGTATGGTGGTGGAGATACCGTTGCCGCCCAACATACCCAAGGCCACCAATTGAGCCGTCACAGTGGTGCCGATGTTGGCGCCATAGATGATCGTTGCCGCCTGGGTCAGCGACATGATGCCGACGTTCACGAAACCGATGACCATCACGGTGACTGCACCTGAGCTTTGGATGGCAGCCGTGCCGACAGTACCGATGCCGACCCCCATCCATTTGCTTTCGCCAACACGGGCAAAAAGTTGTTTCAGCCGCTGGCTGCCTGCGTTTTCGAGGTGGGTGCTCATCATGTGGCAAGCCATCAGGAAAACGCCAATACCAGCGATCAATGTTAGAATTGCAGTTAGTACACTGATTGCATTCATAGAATTTTAGGTTTTTGTTTGAAAAATGGAACGCGACCCGATTAAACAAGGGCCGCGTTCCTCCGTTATGAAGATAATAATATGGACAAAAAAAGTGGCATGGAGTAAATCCACACCACGTTTCATAGTTGACAAAAAGGTATAGTTATGGCTGCATGCAAGGCCATTTCGGGGCGAATAACGCCGCACTTGTCCGCGCTGCAACGCTTCGGGGCGCTTTTTATCTATAGCTTTGGGGCTGTTTGTCTCCCGCATGGGAACTGCGACCCTGCTATCGAACTCTTTGGATGATTTGACAATAACTTCATCATCGTCCTCCTCGTCAAAGTCGAAGTCTTCGGCAAAGAATGACAGGCAAGATGGATGGGTGTCTTGCTTGACCCAATGTTGCACATCACAAATCTCTTCTGCAACGAGACATAAGAGTAAGGTGCTCGCTAACAGGAGCATGAAAACAGAGCCGTATTTCCTAAGCGTTTCAAACATGGAGGCAAAAAGACCTTCTTTTTGTATTAATGTGAAAAAAGCGACTATATTGCATAAGATGTTGGAATAAATTTGCTCAGCGTCATCCCCTAACCTTATTCATAATGTCTAATGCGAACTTCGATGTTGTCCTGCCTCAACAGCGATGGGATTCCACTCACATCGGTTTGGCCGTAATGGTATGGAAACAGCACCTTGGGCTTGATGGTTCGAGCGGCTCGCAGTAACTGGTCAACCGTCATCGTGTAGGGTTGGTTGCAGGGAAGGAAAGCAATGTCTACATCCTTGATTTCAGCCATTTCTGGAATGTCTTCGGTGTCGCCAGCCACATAAACTCGCAACCCGTCGATGTTGAGGATGAAGCCGTTGTCGCGTCCCTTCGGGTGGAACTGCAAATGTCCCTCAGTGGTGTTGTAGGCAGGCACAGCCTCCACGCTTAACCCGTCATTCAGGTCGAGTTTGTCGCCGTTAGCCATTACCGTGCCATAGCCTAGCATTTCGGCACAACGTTGATTGGTGATGAGTTGTGTCCCTTCCTTAGTCAAGGTAGCAATGGCGGTGGTATCAAAATGGTCGAAGTGCTCGTGGGTCACAAAAAGGTAGTCGGCCTTGGGGAAGGCTGTATAATCGATGACGCGGTCGCCCATCTTGCTGACAGGGTCGATTTCGATCTCCTTGCCGTCAAACACAATGCGGATGCTGGCGTGGGTGAGTGCGTGGAACGTGACCGTCTTGCCACTTTGCGTGGTGAAGGTGTCAGTTTCGTAGCGTGATGTAACTTCGTTGTTTTGGGTTACTTTGTTCGCCTCAGGTTCAGTGTTTTGTGTTTTTTTCTGACCACAGGATACCAAACCGATGACGAGAGGTAAAAGGATTAATGTACGTGTCATTTTGAATGCTTTTTTTTCGGTCTCAAAGGTAAAACAAAAAACGTTTCTACGCCATGCACATCTCGAAGATCTTCTCCACGTCGGCTTGTTGCAAGGGCTTAAATCCCGGCAACGTGCCGCCGTTGACAGCTTTCTTGGCCATCACCGAGAAATGGGTGCGGTCGATGCCGACTTCGGGGAAGGTGCGCTTCAGTTGCAAGGTGTTGAAAAGGAAGTCGCTCAACTTTTCGATGGCTTGGCGGGCGATGTCCATCGGTGCCAAGGCCGGGTCGATGCCAAAGACGTTGACGCCAAATTGGACGTATTTCGAGACGGTGGTGTCGTCGAGGCAATACTCCATCCAGCGTGGGGTGAGGATGGCGAGGCCGAGGCCGTGGGTGATGTCGTAGATGGCCGACAGTTCGTGCTCCATCGGGTGGCAGCTCCATGCCTTGCGCTTACCGCCGTTGATGAAGCCGTTGATGGCCCATGATGAGGCCCACATCAGGTTGGCACGCGCCTCGTAGTTTTCGGGCTCGCGCATGGCTACGGGCGCAAAACGGATGATGGTCTTCATCAGGCCTTCCATGAAGCAGTCGAGCATGTAAAGGTCGTCGTCCGTGGTGAAATAGACCTCAAAGAGGTGCGACAGCATGTCGGCGGAACCACAGGCGGTTTGGTAGGCGCTGACGCTAAAGGTGTTGGTCGGGTCGAGGAAGGAGGCCTTGGGCAAGAGGTTGGGGTCGAGGCGACCGAGTTTGTCCTGTGTCTCAGGGTTGCTGATGACGGCAGCCGTATCCATCTCGGAACCAGTGGCGGCGAGGGTCAGGATGCTGACGATGGGCAGGGCCTTGGTGATGGGAGCACGTTTGTTGAGGTCCATGAAGTCCCACGGGTCGTGGTCGACGCAAGCGCCGGCGGCCATGATCTTGGTGGCGTCGATGGTGGAACCACCGCCCACGGCGAGTAACACGTCGATATGGTGCTCCTTGCACAGCTGAGCGCCTTTCCTGACCGATTCGATACGCGGATTGGGCTCGATGCCATTGAGTTCAAAAAGTTCAAGGCCAGCGTCTTTAATCTCTTTGACGACGCGGTCGTATAGCCCCATCCGCTTGATGGAGCCGCCACCGTAGGTCATCAGCACGCGGGTGCCATATTTCTTGAGTTCGTCGCCGAGGTGTCTCAGTTGGTCGTGCCCGAAATAGATTTTCGTCGGGATGTTGTAGATGAAGTCGTTAATCATAATGATGTGATTTAAGAAGGTGCGAAGATACGCATTTTTTTCATACCTTTGCACTTTTGAAATGAACAGGGAAAAAGAAATATACAAAGTGACGCTCGTTGGTGGGGCGGTCAATGTGCTTCTGCTGGCCTTCAAGTTCGTGGCGGGCATTGTGGCACACAGCTCGGCCATGGTCGCCGATGCGCTTCACTCGCTTTCCGACTTCGTGACCGACATCCTTGTCTTGGTGTTCGTGAAAATCAGCAGCAAGCCGCAGGACAAGTCGCACGACTACGGGCACGGAAAATACGAGACCTTGGCCATGACCGTCATCGGCATTGCCCTGATGGCTGTGGCATTGGGCATCATCGTCAAAGGGGCGACCAAGATTGCTGCTTGGGCCAATGGTGAAGCGCTCAAAGCCCCAGGAATGTTGGCTTTTTGGGCTGCCATTGTGTCGATTGTGCTAAAAGAGGCCGTCTATCGTTATTCCATCATCAAAGCCAAGAAACTGAACTCGAAGGCAGTGGAGGCCAACGCCTGGCATCACCGTAGCGACGCCTTGTCGTCGATTGGCACGGCAGTGGGCATCGGCGGGGCCATTTTCCTCGGCGAGCGTTGGGCTATCCTCGACCCGATAGCCTCGGTGGTGGTGGGCGCCTTCATCGTCAAGGTGGCTTTCGACCTACTCAAGAACGGCATCGGCGATCTGATGGAGCAGTCACTGCCCGATGAAGTGGAGAATGAGATTCTCGCCTTGGTGTCGGGAATCCCGGGCGTCAGCATGCCCCATGAACTGCGCACCCGCCGCATCGGAAACCATTACGCCATCGAATTGCACATTCTGATGGACGGCGGCATCAGCCTGCGTGAAGCCCACGACAAGGCCACCGAAGTGGAGAACCTGCTTCGGCAACATTACGGTGAAGAGACCCATGTGGCCGTGCATGTTGAGCCAACGGAAGAACAGCAATAATAAAGGCAAAGACTATACCAGTGTATGAAGCCATCGTTGCATGACTCTCGGTGCGGCAGGTCCAATCCCTATTCCTTCGCGAATGCCTTCACTCTCTCTTCGGTCATCCGCTGCACGGTCCATTCCTCGAGCGGGAAAGCTCCAATGGAGCGGTAGAACGCCAACGAAGGCGTGTTCCAGTCGAGGCAGATCCATTCCATACGGCCACAGTTGCGCTTCACGGCGATGTCGGCCAAATATTTCAGGATGGCTTTCCCATAGCCCAAGCCACGCTTCTCGGGGATGATGAAGAGGTCTTCGAGGTAAAGGCCCTTGCGACCCACGAAGGTCGAAAAGTTGTGGAAAAACAGGGCGAAACCGATGACCACGCCGTCTTCTTCGGCAAAGACGACCTCGGCGGCTTTCTCCACAAAGAGCGATTGATACAAGGTGGCTTCATCGGCGACGACCTCGTCGGAACATTTCTCGTAGGCCGCCAGTTTCTTGATGAACTCAAGGACGAGGCTGGTTTCTTTGGGCTGGGCGGGTCTAATGGTAAATGTAGGCATGATGATATGATTTAGGTCAGTTTAACAACAAATCCTGGTCTGTCGTAGCTGTTCCTTCCGCGCCGAGGGAATAATCTCTTCGTGGAAGAAATAGTTAACCACTACGGGTGGCTCGCCGTGCTTGGAACGCACACTGTCGTCGTTGCGGACGTAGGGGAGCCCTTCGCGTTGGGTGTAGGCCCGCATGTCGGCGTCGAGTTCGCTCCAATAGGTGCGGTCTTTCTTGGTGTAGATGTCGTGATAGAGGCTGTCCAATTCGGGATGGTACTGGTGGATCCAGTCGAGGATGCGTCCACGGTAGTCGCCTCTAAGGTTCAGGTTTTCCAGCCAGACGAGGTTGCATTGGCTCTTCGCCCTCTCGATGATGGCTTGCACATCGGTGATGCCTGGAAAGATGGGCGAGATGAAGCAGGTGGTTTGCACTCCGGCCTCATAGAACTGACGCATGGCCTCCAACCGCCGTTCGATGCTCACGCCACGGTCCATCTCCTTGCG
>CAMUYT010000121.1 GCA_947164955.1 uncultured Bacteroidales bacterium
TCTACTACTACGAGATGAGCGGCCAGATGAAGACCCTCATCGACCGCATGAACGCGATGTACCCCAAGGATTACAAGTTCCGCGACGTCTATCTGCTGACCACGGCCGCCGAAGCCGAAGAGTTTGTCCCAAAGCGTGCCGAGAGTGGTCTGACAGGCTGGAGCGACTGTTTCGGCAAATCCGAACTCAAAGGCCATATCTTCTGCGGCGGCGTGGGTTCTCCTAATGAGATTGCTGGAAACGCAAAGTTGCAGGAAGCGTATGAGATGGGGAAACAAGTCTAACCTTTTGATAATTAATCACTAAAAAAGTGAAAAAAGCATTTGTTTGTTTATTTGTGGCTTTTGCCACAATGATGTGCCTTGTCGGTCATGGTATGGCACAAAAGCCGAACGAAACGCCCGTCCGCATTGGCATAGCATGGCGAGCCGACACCGAATCGGAGTTCTACACCAATGTTGTTGCTGCCATCACAGAGGCGGGAGGAATCCCTGTGCTGCTCAATCAAGTAAAAGCCAAAGATGTGGTTTACAATGGAATAGCAATAGAATCTTCTTGTTTCGACGCACAGGGGGTGTTGCTTCAGCCCTATGCCGACAGCATTAAGAACGGCCTTTGGACTGCACCAAGCCTTTCCACTATTTTGAAAGGCATTGATGCAGTGGTTTTCACGGGAGGCGAGGACGTTAGCCCATCCCTAATGCGCGAGCCTCAACCTTGGCATGGCATAGAGGCCGAATTGGACTACAACGCCACACGCGACGTGTCAGACTACTTGCTAATGCAATGGTGCCTCGAAAAAGACATCCCCGTCATGGGGTTCTGCCGTGGAATGCAAATGCTCAGCGTCGTTTCGGGAGCCAGCATCATCCAGGACATCCCGACTTTTTTTGCCCAACAAGGCATGGAATACCGCTATGAACACCGCAACCAAGCCGAACCTGGCCAATACCGCGACTATGCGCCGCACAATGTTGTGGTGACCGACAAATCCTCCATCCTTTACCGTATGGCGGAAAGCAACACCATCACGGGCGCACCATCTTGGCATCATCAGGCTGTGCGCAGTGTGACAGCGACCCCGCTGAAAGTGACGGGCGTTGCGCCAACCAATGGAATCGACATCATCGAGGCCGTGGAACGCACCGACAAGTCCTTTGCCATAGGCCTGCAGTTCCACCCTGAAGCCGCCGTGGTCAAGCGCATCGACGAGGATGCCAACGCCTCCGACTACATGACCTACGACGATGCAATCCGATGTTTCCAAGTGCTCGTGCAGCATGTGCGCGACAGCAAACGCCACGATTTCCCGCAGCGGAACGAAATCGTTGTGATAAATGACAACGGCAATGGCGGAGTAGGACGGGTGGAACTCTTCTACATGCCTAAAGGTAGCCAAAAAGCCTATTACCTCTCGGTGGGCAATCTCGGATTAGGCGACGACATCGTCCAAGTCTATCTCGACCCCGCCTTCGAGCTTTTCATCCCGTTGGGCAACACGCTCGACGAAGCGCAAGCAAGACTTGAGCAAATGAAGGCTCTTTTCGACAGGCCCAAGGGTACATCAATGGAAGTGCAAGGCTGCTTGGATTTCGGCTTCCCTGGCAACGATTTTGAAACGGTCACCGTCACGCATACCCGCGCTTTGTTCACCCGTCAACTCAAGTTCAGCATGAATCACGACGGCTACCTACGCGCCACCTACATCCCGCGTTCAGATATCAAGTCGCTGATTTCAAGCCTCAAGTTTTATCGCAAAATTCATCCAAAGGAAATGTAAAAACAACTATTTTTGTAGCCATAAAATCAACCTAAATCCATATCAACATGAAAAAACCAATGATTATCTTGGCGGCCATCATGAGCTTCAGCATGGCGGCCTGCTCACAGGGCAACAACAAGAAAGAAAACAAGGAAACAACGCAAAACACTGAAAAACAGGAGGAAAAAGAGATGAAAACATTAGTGGTTTATTTCTCGGCCACGGGAACCACCAAGGCCGCAGCGCAAAAACTGGCGAAAGAGTTCAACGCAGACCTCTACGAAATCACGCCCGAACAACCCTACACCGATGCCGACCTCGACTGGCGCGACAAGCAATCGCGCTCGACCATCGAGATGCAAGACAAATCGTCGCGTCCCGCCATCCAAGGCCGCTGCGAGAACATCACCGACTATGACGTGGTTTGGATCGGCTTCCCCGTGTGGTGGTACACCGCCCCGACCATCGTGAACACCTTCATCGAAGCCCACGACCTCAGCGGCAAGACCCTCAACGTGTTCGCCACCAGCGGAGGCAGCAAAGTGGAGCCTTGCACCGCCGACCTCAAGAAGGCCTATCCACAATACACTTGGGGCGAGAGCAGATTGATGAATTGAACTGATAATGCCCTTGATATTAAAAAGTAATCGTAATCTCAACCAGCCTCCGCCCCGGCTCGAACAGCCAAGCTTTGGCTGAGCAATTTGCCAAGGGCGCAGAAGCCGCCGGGCATCAAGTGGAACTCGTCTCGCTGAGAGGCAAGGATATCAAGTTTTGCTGCCGAGAACGAGGATTTCGCGCCGAGGGCGGCCTCACCGGCTGGATCGACTGCTACGGCAGGTCCGAGCTCAAAGGCCATATCTTCTGCGGCGGCGTGGGCGGCCCGAAAGAGATTGAAGGCAACGCCAAGCTACAAGAGGCATTTGAGATGGGAAAAGGCGTTTGAGTGCCAAATCGCCCAAAACAATGTTTTATGAAAGCCGCCGCAAGCCTTCTCCTTGCGACGGCTTTTCTTTTTGCCAAAATCCAAAGATCCTATTTGTAGGCCGTTATCAAATTACACGTATGAATATGTCAGCCTTAATATGAAAACCCGACATTGCATATCAGGGTGTGGTAGAGTCGTCCCTTCGGGACTTGGCTTGACGCATTGTCGTTGTCAGCAAACTTTCCAAATCAAATGTATCGCCTTTTTTAAACAATTCACCTTGCTTTATTGAGTATCGTTCCATAAGACCTTGTTATTCTCCTTCCACTACTTTTATCTCATCTTCAGTCAGATCGTAAAGCTGATAAACCATTTGATCTATCTCCTTATCTGTGGCAGTGATTTGATTGGATAAGGCGTTGCAGTCGGCCTTGTATTGAGTGAAGTAGTCTTCCCATTCATCTTGCTGCGTAAGGGTTAAACTAATCTTCTGCTTCTTCAGTTCGGCCAACACTGTCTTGAAATCGACCTCATCGAAACGCTCCAAGGTAGCCGTGATTTTCTGTACGCCTAAGTTCTCCTGTAAGCGATGAATGAAACGCTGACGCTTCTGCTGAAGCTGGGAATGGAGGGAAAGCATTTGGTCTGCCAATTGGGATAGTCCGGCAGGAATGCTTCCGATAGGTAGGTCGGCGGAAGGAAAGATTCCGGTAGGGTCAACGGGGCATGCCCCGTTGTCGCTATCGCGGTCGTACCTGCCGGACTCTATTGGGATGGGGAAATTCTCGAAATAGACCTTCCGGATTTCGCGGGTTCCACCTTGCAATTCTGGGCAGTTATACCAAATCCACAACTTGCAAAGTTTCGAGTTGAAGATTGCGGTAAGAGCTTTTAGATCAATGTTGTCGTCGGTTGCGGTTATCATAAAGGTCTTGTCGTTCCCATAATAGCCCTTGTCGTCGAAGATGAAGGGGAACAAGGATGTCATGTTCGGGTACATGATTTTGGGCTTGGAGAACTCTTTGATATAGTCGCAATTCCTTAAATTGTAAGGCGTAACGCCCTTGTCTATCCTTTTTGCAAGCTTTTCGTAGAATTGGTCAAGGTGTTTCTTTATGGCAGGATAATCGTCTATTCTAATTGGCTCTATTCCAGTCTCTTTTATTCCATTATGTGTGTTAATCAGATACAAATCAACCCAATCTGGTATCCAAGCCTGAATGTCCCTTCCCCGAAGCAATGGCATGATGAGTTCGGCACTTTTCGGGTCTTCGGCAATGAGACGGTTACGAGTGGCTCCATCAATGAAGAACGCATCGTTATAGCCAGTCTTGATACCATAATTAATTGAAATTGGCATATCCTTCAATGCTCGGCCTTGTTGCATCTTCTTCAGGATGTCGAAATGTGCCTTTGGCTGAATGCTCCATTCCGCTTCGCCAAAGATGTCGGCTGGATAAGGGGACAGTTGGCTTGGCACTTCACTCATAAAATCGCCGTGGTAGGTCTTTTGGTTCAAGGATAATGCCAGCACTTCGGGGTTTCTTTTAGATGATTTACGGGTCACGAAGATGCAGACATAGATAGTGGCATCGTCGAAAAACTGGATGTCGCCAAAATTGAGAATCTGCTGCAAATCGGTTTTGGCCATGAACGAGCGTAGTTCTTTTCCGTATGAGACCAGCATCCATTTGTTTGGCATGATGAAGGATTGCAGTCCGTTGGGTTTAAGCAGGTTGTAGCCTCGTTCCGTAAACAAGCAATAGAGGTCAGCACTCTTGTTATAGCTTTGGAAACCGCAATGGGCATACACATCGCTCATTTCGCCCATCGTTTGTAGCTGCACATACGGCGGATTTCCAATGACCACATCGAAGCCGCCCGTGTACTCGGGTCGGAAGGCTTCTTCTACGGTGACGCAGCGTGGATATTCCACGTCGAGTAGCGGGAGGTCGTGGTGCTCGCGGTTGGTTCTGATATACTCGATGGCGTTGTAGAGGTGCTCTTCGGAATCGATGTAGGTGTTGCCGAATTTTTGTGTCCATAGGGGGCATTGTGTTTGGCCTCTCTTGGCTGCCGGTAGGTTCTCGTCGTCCGGTAGGGTCAAGGGGGCATGCACCCTTGTTGCTGCCGCCAGCAGTTCTTCGTCCGACAGGTTCTCGGAGCACGGTAGGGATGCCGCTGGTAGGGTCAAGGGGGCATGCCCCCTTGTTGCTATCGCCAGCAGTTCTTCGTCCGGCAGGTTCTCGGAACACGGTATGGAGGCCGCCGGTAGGGTCAAGGGGGCATGCCCCCTTGTTGCTGCCGCAGTCGTAGTCATCGGGACAGTTCTTCCCATGGCGATATTCACGGCTCGCGCCGTCATCGACTTTATCTTTCTTACTATCTTCGGCACCTCTTCCTCTTCGCACTCAAGGAGTAGGTGCATGTGGTCGAAGCAGATGTTGTAGGCCAAGACGTTAAGCTTGTCATCCGCCACAATCTTCGCCACGGTCTCCGTGATGATGATTTCCTCTTCCTCACTCAACAGCATGGGTTCGGGATAAGGTCGTGTGCCGTTGTCGCGAAGTCGCCTCACGTCGTATTCTATCATTCTATCGGAGGTTCGGCTATCGTGAACGGCCGTAGTGATATGCCATGGTCGCTTTTGCTTTTCGCGAAACACCTTTGGGAATTCCTTTTCCCAGCAGAAAGCCTTGTCGCCTGCAATGGCCGGGTCGTCAATCAGCGAATTGCCACATTTGATGTTGTCGTTGAGCGAGTTCAGCTTGCGGTGAGGCTTGGCAGTACGGAGCCACAATGACAGCTTGGCAATCTCTACACTTTCCTCGTTGATGTCGACGCCATAGAGGTTGTTTTCCAAGATGGAGTTCTCGACGTTGGGAAACACGATGGCGGCACCCTCAACCTTGGCAGTCATTTCATCGATTAGCTTGTGTTCGGCGATGAGGAAGTTCAGGGCGGCATTGAGGAAAGCACCGCTGCCGCAAGCGGGGTCGCAGATGGAGATTTGCAGCAACCAATCACGATAGGCATCCAACTTTTGAATGAGTGCTTTCTTGGTGGCCACTTGGCGTTTCTTGTCGGTGAAATACTCGCTCTCATCTATGCCGAGTTCCTCCTTCTTCTCACGACAGAGCTTGCCGACGGTGTTTTCAACGATGTATTTTGTGATGTATTGCGGTGTGTAGAAAACGCCGTCTTTCTTACGTTTTTGTAGCGGCTGTGCCAATGGGTCATGCCCCATTGTCGATAGCCGCGTCGTTATTTCTTCGAATTCGGTTAGCGAGTTCTCGAAGATATGACCTAAAATATTGACATCCACGTCGGAAGCAAAGTCATAGTCAGCGATCTTCTTGCAATAATCACTAAGCACTTCGTCGGATATGGTTAGGCCGTCAAGGACTTCATCAGGTTTGAAAAGACCTCCGTTATAGGCGAACACTTCATAATTCTTGCCTTGGAAGCCCGTGTTCATATAGCCGAAATACTTCTTCAGACGGTTGTAGAACGGTTGGTACTCGTCAAGCTCCTTCAACTTTTCCCATTGGTTGATGATGAGCATTATTGAATTGGGCGGCAACAATCCTCTATCCTCGGCGAAGAAAATAAAAAGCAGTCGGTCAAGGAGTTTCTGTGTCTTTTGGAACAATAGAATCTTATGCTCTGTGTCGTCGGTCGGATTGTTCTTCAAGATGTCATCAAACGTATGATTGGTGGGATGAGATGAATTTGTAACATTAGGCGGTAGCAAAAATTTCCCTACCTTTGCCGAAAATTAGAATTTATGTACAGCCTGAATTACAAAGTGACCACCAGCACCTGCGACAGCGAGGGCAAACTCAAGCTGTTTTCAGCCCTCCAGATGATGCAGGACTGCTCGGAGATGTGGATCGACAGCGAAACGCAGGTGAAGGAATACTTCGCCCGCGAGAATATGGCGCAACTGTTGGCCTCAAGGCAGGTGGAGATCGTCAGAGTGCCCGATTTCAAGGAAGAACTGACGGTGACGACCTCGGTATATGGCATGAAGCCCATGTTCGGCTTCCGCAACACCTTCATCTATGATGCCGAAGGCAAGCCCTGCTACCGCACTTGGAGCATGGGCGCCTTTGTGGACAAGGCCAACGGCAAGCTGAAGCGCGTGGACGATGCCGTGGCCAACTCCCTGCTCATCGAGTCGCAATTGGAAATGAACTACAAAGACCGTCGCATCATCCTGCCGAAAGAAGGAGGCACAACCTTCGCGCCCATCCGTGTGATGCGCGCCGACATCGACTACAACCGCCACGTCAACAACGCCAACTACATCC
>CAMUYT010000122.1 GCA_947164955.1 uncultured Bacteroidales bacterium
GACGCAGCTCAACTAGCAAAAAGGCATCGCCGCCGACCCCAGCGAGAAAGCCGAACACGTCGACCTCACCCTCGACGTGCGGGGACATCGCGCCGAAGAAGCCTTGGACATCGTCGACAAGTACCTTGACGAAGCCAAATTACTCAGCATCAAGGAGGTGAGTATCCTGCATGGCAAGGGCAACGGCATCCTGCGCAAGCTCATCCGCGAGAAGCTCAGCCACATGCGCGAGGTGGAGCACTTCTGTGACGCCTCGCTCGAAACGGGCGGCACGGGAATCACCAGGGTTTATTTCAGATAACCACCTCAACTTGGTGAATGAAAAACCCTCAACTTGGTGAATGAAAAATCCTCAACTTGGTGAATGAAAAATCCTCAATTTGGTGAATAAAAAAGAGAAAATAACTTGTATTTATCAGATTTTTAGTATTTTTGCAGCGAAATAAAAACCTGTAAAAATGAGTGAATATAGACCAAGGGTTTGCGACCAATTATTGGAAGATTTATTAGAGGCTGTTGGCGCCGTTTTGGTGGAAGGTCCGAAGTGGTGCGGTAAGACGACGACATCGGAACAACACGCCCAAAGCATCCTGTATATGGACGATCCCAGCACCAAGTCCCAAAACCTGCACTTGGCAGAAGTGAACATCAAGGCGCTACTGCAAGGCGAAACGCCACGTCTGATTGACGAATGGGAGTTGGCACCGCAATTATGGGATGCCGCACGCTTCGAGGTGGACCATCGCGAACAGCATCAAGGGCAGTTCATCTTTACGGGCTCGGCCGTGCCGCAAAAAAAACAACGCGACAAGATCTTCCATTCGGGCACGGGTCGCTTCGCATGGCTGTTGATGCGTCCCATGACGCTTTGGGAGTCGGGCGAAAGCACCGGAGAAGTCAGTTTGGGAAGTCTCTTCGAGGGCGCTGTGCCGGAAGCCTACCAAGGCAAGCTCGACTTGGAGGCGATGGCTTACCTGACCTGCCGTGGTGGTTGGCCAGGCGCTTTAACGTTGCGTCCTAAAGCGGCGTTGCGCATTGCCAATGCCTATCTCGATGGTGTCGTGCACAGCGACATCTCGCGCATCGACGATGTGCAGCGCGATGCCGACTTCATGATGCGCATCATACGCAGCCTTGCTCGCCATCAAGGCGGACAGGTGCCCATTTCGACGGTTTATGCCGACCTGACCGCCAACGCCCAAACAAGCATGAGCGAGGACACCATCGCAAGCTATATCGACGTGCTGAAAAGCATCTTCATGGAGGAAGACATGCCGGCATGGAACCCTAACCTGCGCAGCAAGGCTGCCATCCGGACCTCCGACACCCGCTATTTTGTTGATCCAAGCATTGCCACCGCTGCCTTAGGCATTGGCCCCAAGGACCTGATGAACGACTTGAAAACCTTCGGTTTGCTGTTTGAGACGTTGGCCGTGCGCGACCTGAGGGTGTACGCCGAGGCATTAGACGGGAAGGTGTATCACTACCGCGACAGCAACAAGTTGGAATGCGATGCTGTGGTGCATCTGCGCAATGGGCATTATGGCCTGGTTGAGGTGAAATTGGGAGGCGAGAGCCTTATTAATGAAGGCGTGAAGACGCTTAACTCTTTGGCTGAAAAGCTCGACACCACGCGTATGCCTGAGCCCAGCTTCAAGATGGTGCTGACGGCCATAGGACAGTATGCCTACCGCCGCCCCGACGGCGTCTTTGTGGTGCCCATCGGCTGCTTGAAGCTTTAACCTGCTTTTTCCCACAGGGCGAAGATTTGGGGCGGTTCTGTCCACTTTATCCTTGCAGTCCAAATCTTGTAGCGGAATCGGCTACGAAATCAAAGAAAAATTATGTTTTCAACCGCCATTTTGTGTGGATAAAATGTGTAATTTTGCCGCTGGAATACAAATGAAAAATTCAATCGTTAACAGTCATGACAAGCATTCATTTTGGCAATTTGATTCGCGACGAGCTGAAGGCCCAGGGGCGTACCGTCACTTGGTTTGCCAAGGCCATCCATTGCGACCGGACCAATGCCTACAAGATATTCAACAACAGCAACATCGACACCGACCTGCTGTTCCGTATCTCGCGCGTATTGGGGCACGATTTCTTCAAGGATGCCACGGCGCATCTTGCCAAGGCCGATGCCGAGTAGGGTAGTGGACCATTAATGTAGCGTAGTATGCTACGGTAGTGTATCGTATGGCGGTACACGTTTGTTAGGTGTATGTTAATAATTTTGCCGATTTTTGCAACGCAAACCGTGGATTATGCCATGGGAGATGCAAAGTGTTGAAATACAAATGAATATCATTGTTAACGAGAACAACAACAAGAATAAGTAACACAAATAAATCAAAGCAAATGACAAAATTTGACAAAACGAAAAGAAGCTGGGCCCTCCTCGGCCACAGCAAACTGAAAGGCGCCCTCCGGCACACCTTATTAATTATAGGGTGCGTGCTGATGAGCTTGGGGGCGTGGGCGCAACAATTCGATCCTATCCCATCTGGGGTGATAATGGAAAAGAACTTCTATCCCGATTTAGAAAAAGACCCTACGGGTGGCACAGGCATCGTGGTATTGGAAACCTATGTGCGAGGCTCTCAGATTACCACAGTAGACGCTGTTCCTAATGACATCGTTATCGTCGTTGACCAATCCGGGTCAATGTCAGATCCTCTGGGACAAGGTACTCGTCTCGAAGCCTTGAAATCTGCAGTCAGGCAATTTGTGGCTAATGTTAATCAGAACCAAAGTGTTTTTGCTAATAAACCTGCCGATTTTATCAAGCACAGAATCGCAATCGTTGGATTTGCTAGTGGAGACTATAGTTCTTATACAAACACTGAACTGCTTACAGCAAGAACTTCTTCTTATTATTGGGGGTATCAGGTGTATCAAACCGTCAACTACTCTGATCTCTCAGGCAACAACGCTAACACGTATTACCGGAACGCACTTCAAGTAGTGACAGATGCCTCTATTGCAGAAGGTAATTATCATACCAATGACGGAATCCATGAATGGGCTATTGAAGAGATGGCTGCAAATGGAGGTACGCAAGCCAACCTCGGATTAGAGATGGCCTATGAGGTTTTGAATAGGCGTCAAGTGAAAACCTTTACGGATTCCAATGGAAACCAACAAAATCGCGGTCAAATAGTTATCTTCTTCACTGACGGTTATCCAGGAAGAAGTTTTCCTTCAGGAGTTGACCAATTTGTTCAAAATAACAGTAATTACATTTGTCAAACCACTGCTGACGCTGCCGTACAACAAGCCAGCAACATCAAAGGATTAGGTGCTACCGTGTATAGCATTGGCGTGTTTGATGGTGCTAATCCAGAAACGGCTTATCGGACGGTACAAAGGTCTGGTAATGGCTATAATTATTGGGTCAGATACGATGCTCCAAATAATGAAGTTTTAGGCGATGCTGCTGCAAATGGCTATATGCACATGGTTTCCAGCAACTATCCTGCAACTGCAACAAATTGGACAAACAACACAGGATCAGAGCTTAATGTGGCCAACAGATTCGTCTATCAAAAAACAGATCCTGAAACAGGCGAGCCAATGGTTGATGACCAAGGCAATCCGGTCATGGAAAAAGGAAAGTATTTTGCGGCAGGCAACCCCAGCGACCTTAACGAGATTTTCAAATCAATCAGTGATGATGCCTCATCTGAACCTTACGAACTTTCAGCAGGCACCATTGTCCAAGACCAGGTTTCAGCGAACTTCACTCTTCCCGAAGGCGCGAGTGCTTCAAGCATAAGGTTGTATGCACCCAAATGTACAGCTGCCGTAGTTGACCACCAAACGGGCGTGGTCTCCAGCTGCACATTCGCCGATACTGTCACGCAGCGAATCAATGACGTAATCCAATACTTAGATCTTCAAGACGGTGTGGTTGTAGATAATGCAGCAAAAGAAAACCGATTAAACTCAACAGGAATGATAAAATTCGTGTCTTATGACGAGAGCGGCAATCTTATCGTAGACAATCAAGGAAATCCTGTTTACAGCGCCACCCCAACAAAGAACATCCGAATCACAGGCTTCGACTTCCAGAACATGTTCTGCGGTGAAGCGGGTACAGGTTCGGCCATTCATGCTGTCGGTAGAAAACTTGTAATGGTTATCCCTGTCGTAGTAGATGGTGGCGCATGGGGCGATGGAATCTCAACCAATGGTCCTATGTCCTTCGTATTGCCCGATGGTCAAACAATCGGATTCCAATTCAACTCTCCAACCACCAACGTTCTTGGCTCGGTATGGACGGAAGTGATTACGACAAAGCCTCCTACTTTCACAGTGAAAAATGCACAAGGTGAAGTTGTTGAAACTATTGAAAACGACGGAGAGAATCTGACTGCCGAGATAGGCACCCCCGAAGATCTGGCTTGGTTCATCAGCGAGGTGAACGGCCGTATCGGCTACAATGTGCATGAAGGAGAGGACAACACCAACAACGTGGCATCGCACCCCAAACTGAACGGTAAACTTACCGCCGACATCGACATGAGTCGCCACAACTGGGTTCCCATTGGCTGCGGCTGGCAAGTGGAGATCGGCGAAGGTGGACTTACAGTTTTCAAGAAAGAGAACAATCAGAACGTTGACATGTGCTACGAAGGCACCTTCGACGGCAACGGCCACGTTATCACGGGTCTGAAGAACAACGCATCGAAATATTACAAGCAGATTACAGAAAACCAACAAGGTGTGGTCGTATTCCCCGGCATGTTCTCCGACGTGAAGGGCACCATCAAGAACGTCTTCGTGCTCGATGCCGACTTCCGCGGCAAGCACCACAATCCTAGCTTCATCCACCACGGCATCATCGCCGACACGCTTGAAGCTGGTGGCACCATCTTCAACTGCGAAGCCGCCGGTCGCATCACCTGCAACAACGACGCCCCCAACTTGGATCAAAACTTGATCTACGGTGGTCTGGTGGGCCTCAACGACGGTGGCACTATCCACTCATGCATGGCTATGCCCGAACTAACGGGTTATACCTTGGGCGGCATGATTGGTGAGAACAGAGGATCGTTCTCCAACGGCTTCACCAATGGCGAGTATCATTATCTTGGTGAGAGCGGTAACAATGCTAAGAAAGTTGGCGGACTTGCTGCCAACAACAGTGGCACCTTTGAAAACTGCTATGTTCGTTTTGAAAGAAGTAACGAACTGACTGGATCTTCATTTAGTCCATTTGCCCCCAACGGTACCATAACAAATTGTTATGCTCCTGGGAGGACGACCTATATCGCGGATTGGCATAACACCAACGATGGATACGTCTGGGGCCAGGAACAAAAAGTCATTAACGAAACGCTTCCTGAATATACCATTAGCGCAGCAAATGAATACACCACCCCCGTTTCGCCTACTTATTACAACTTCTTCCAAAATGACAATATTGCAGGAGGCACTTGGTCGACACTAAACGGTTATCAAATAAGAAGTGGTGGCGAATCTATGTTGCAAAAACTGAACGACGGTGTGGAGGCTGAAGCCAACAGTGACAAAGGTTGGGCTTCATGGAAACGCACGACAGCAGGAGGCTATTTCCATGATGCTGGCAACATCAACGGCGACTATCCTGTGCTTCAGTTCGAAGCTTTCGGCGAAGAGCAAGTGACTTGCCTCGGTTCCGCCGACGGCATCCGTATCGACTATGCCACTTCGCTTAAGGACATGCTGCACCGCCACAACAATGGCAACTTGAATGAGAACACCCAAATCAGCAATGCCTACACCCAAAACAATGCCAACTATTATAAGGTAACTGCTCATGAAGCCATCTACAAAGGTGCGATCAACCTCTTCGCCAATGACGACGTTACCATTAGCCAGCCTGAACCTCAAGGAAAAGCCGTAATTGCTGACGATTGCACTGCCGATGGCGTGGTGGTCTATATTGACGAGGACATTAGTCTTTTGCAAGGGCCAAACTCTTCTATTGAGGCATATACTGGACAAACTTTAAAGAGTTTTACTCCAAATGGTAAACAACGTTGGCATCTTGCTAGTTCCTCATTAAAAGAAAGTAAGCTGGGCATGACATATGGTATCAAGGATATAGTGCCGTATCTTGCTCCTGGAGAGTCAACTACTATCAACGGTATTGAAGCCACATATGCCAATCCTTGTAAGCTTACGCTCGAATCAATTGACGATGAAAATGCTTTCTTCCCTGTTGACCTTGTTTCTTATAGGAGAATAGAATTCTTCTCTTTCTTTGAAAAGAAATATCACTGGATTAACTTCAGACGCAACAGTAAGAGTCACTGGCATAGAGACAAACACTCAGAGAATATAGAATATGACAATGAAGACAGTTTTATTAAAGGAAAGGGATATCTCGTTTCAACTGATATGGATGGCAATCTATCTGATACAAAAAATGCGCAATTCCACCAGAACCGTGGCACGCTGAACAACGGCACGATTACCATCTCCGTCACCAATACGCCTGTCAATGACTATAATGGCTATAACACGGGTCGCACGGGTTACAACCTCCTCGGCAATCCTTATCAGAGCTATCTGGATTTCGAAGTGTTTGCAAATGCTAATGAAGCTATCCTGAACAGCGGTGAGTTTGGTAAGACCTATGCTGTATATGATCCAGAAACGGATACTTGGTTACAGTATGGTGAAAGGACATCTACAGGTTCGAACACGGCTTCTCGATTCATCAACATGCACCAAGGATTCTTCATCCAAACTGGTACTACCGAAGGAGCGGCACAGTTCACCAATGCCATGCGCACTAACAATCCTGGAGAGGACTATCCTGGCTTCCGCGGTGAGCAGCGCCCGAACTACCCGCTGATCAACTTCACGCTGACCGACAGCGAAGGCGGCAAGGACGTTGCCGTGCTCGAGGTGGGTCGCCCGGAGAACGACGGCGCCAAGAAGATCTTCGTCAGCTCGTCGACGGGCCGCCTCT
>CAMUYT010000123.1 GCA_947164955.1 uncultured Bacteroidales bacterium
TTGCTCGTTGGCTTCAATCACATCCCAATAATCTTTCAGACCGCCCATGCTGTTGCCCATCGCATGGCAGTATTCCACCATGATGAAAGGTCTGCCTTCCTTGTCAAGACCTTCATCCACAAACTTTTGCAGGTATTCCTTACTGGCATACATCAAGCCAATGACATCGGTATTGCGGTCATAAATGGCTCTTTCGTAGGTCACAGGGCGGGTCTTGTCGCGTTTTTTCATCCAGTCGTAGGTGTACTCGAAATTGACGCCGTTGCCGCACTCGTTGCCCATCGACCACATAATCACCGAAGGATGGTTCTTGTCGCGCTCGAGCATATTGCGGTTTCGCGACCAAACCATCATCTTGTATTGTGGGTCTTTGGCGAGGCTCCTTTCTCCATAACCTTGGGCATGGGATTCGCAGTTGGCTTCATCCCAAACATAGAGTCCGTATTTGTCGCAGAGTTCGTACCAATACGGATCATCAGGATAATGGCAGGTGCGCACCGTGTTGATATTCATCTGCTTCATTAGGGCGATATCACGTTCCATCGACTCACGCGAAACCACATGGCCCGTGTAGGAGTCATGCTCGTGGCGGTTCACACCTTTTATTAATACATATTGACCGTTGACTAATAGTTTGCCGTCCTTGATTTCAACTGTACGGAAACCGATATGATTTTCAAGTCGTTCAATCTCCTTTCCTTTTTTATCCAAAATTTTGATTTCCAACCGATATAGATTCGGATGCTCTGCCGACCAAGGCTTGATACAAGGCAAAACATCGTCAGCTTCCATAGTGAGCCATCCTCTTTTTCCAACTGGGATGGTGGGTTGACCACAAGTAACGGGTACCGGACTGTACATCAAAGCTGCGGACAAGTCTTTTTCTAGTTTTAAGATCTCTTTTTCATCGGAAATGATAGTCAATTCTATCTTTTCTTTTTTCAATTCTTTGCCTGTTCGATTCTCAAGATTCAAATCTATTTGAAATGTGCCTTTTTTGTATGTACTATCTAAACCTGCACAAACCTCATAATCAGCGATATTCAGTTTCGGTTTGGAATAAACCACCACATCACGCTCAATGCCACTCAAGCGCCAGAAGTCCTGGCATTCGAAATAGGAACCGTTGGAGAAACGATACACCTTCACCGCCAACGTATTCTTCCCCACCTTGACAAACGGTGTAAGGTCAAACTCGGCATTGGTCTTGGCATCTTCCGTGAAACCCACAAACTGGCCGTTCACCCAAACGTAATATGCTGACTTCACTGCACCGAAGTTGATGAAAGTCAGGCGGTCTTTCCAAGTTTCTGGGATGTTGAATTCCGTTAGATAGCAGCCCACGGGATTGTCGACCGTCGGGGCAAAAGGCGGCTCGTTGGGCCGAAACTCGTTGTCCACATTGACGTAGATGGGCGTACCGTAGCCGTTCAGTTCCCAATTGGCTGGCACTTTAATAGTCTTCCAATTGGAGGCATCATAATCCGATTTGTAGAAGTCGGCAGGCGCTTTTGCGGGCGAGTCCACCCAATGGAACTTCCAGTCGCCGTTGAGACATTGCGACCATTGCTCGCCTGCAGGGACGACATTCGTCCGAGGATACAGACGATTGATTTCGTAAACGTTGACGTCGTTCCAGGCGTTCAGCTCGGCTTCGGTTTGGGCGTTTAGGTTCGCCATGATGAGGCATAGGGCCAGTAGGAGTGGTGTTCTTTTCATAGGTTGTTTGTTTGCCCCTACACTGCGCTTTGCTTGTATAGGGTTAATGAAGTATCGTGCCTTCAGCACGAGGTAGTACGTATTTAATTAGCGTTCATCATCTTTTCCCTGTCGGCATCGGGTATCCGTTCCGCCTTGTTTGCATCACGATCGAAATAGACCACCACGGCGTGGCACAACGTCTTGATTTCGTTGGTCTTGACATCACGAAGGCATTGCTCCATCTTGAAGCTGGAGTTGCCTAACTCGGTGACACGACTCTCACAAACGATGTCGTCATGGAAATGCACGGGGTGACGGAAATCGAGGTCGACGTGGACGAGGACGTATTTGAAGGTCAACCAGTCGATTTGGGTTTGGAAAACATGTTCGAAGTAACGGCTTCGGCCCATGTCGAAAAAGTTGCATTGCGCCCCGTTGTTGACGTGGTTATACGGGTCGAGGTCGCTCATGCGGATTTGGATGGGACAGGAAAACATATCAGTTTGCAGTTAGGAGTTAGAAGTTAGGAGTTGTAAGTGTACAACTTATTTCATTTCAAAATGCGGTATCGGCTGCAGCTTGAAAAGGTTAGTGATGTGCTTGTGGTCAATGAGGGCTTTGGTCTTGGGGTCGTTGCAAACGCCAGTGCGGATATATTGGTCCAAAACGGCGTAGGTGAATCCAAGATTGTCCTCGTCGCTCTTGTTGGTCAGGCCATCGGATGGTGTCTTCTCCACCAACTCGATAGGCAGTCCCAACTCCTTCCCTATCGCCTTGACTTCCTGGACGGTGAGTCCGCCTAATGGGGCGAAATCGCCGGCGGCATCGCCATAGCGGGTCGAATAGCCCACCCAATCCTCGGAGAGGTTGCAAGTGTTGGCCACACGACCATTGAGCGACTGCGACACGGCATACAGGGTCGACATACGCAGACGCGGCGGCAGGTTGATGGTGGTTTGGCGACTGACTTCCGCATCCAGTGTGCCCAGCTGCTCCTTAACGGCTGCAATCAAGGTATTGTAGGTATCACCGATGTTGACACAGCAATGTCGGATGCCGAGGTGGTTGATTAGTTTCATGCTGTCATCGATGTCGGGTTGAACACCATTGGGCATGGTCACGCCGATAACGCGGTCCACGCCAAGGGCTTCGGCACAAAGACCTGCCACAACGCTGCTGTCTTTGCCGCCCGAAATACCGATGACGGCATTGCAGCCTTTTCCGTTCACTTCAAACCAGTCGCGAATCCATTGGACGACTTGGTCTTTCACTTGTTTTGCGTTGAATTCCATTATATTCAAGATTTAAGATTCAAAATTCAAAATTTACATAAAGCTGCTGCCGCCGATGAATTGTCGCAGCATGGAGGTGGCCGGAATCTCCTTGTCGGAAACGGGCGTGAAATAATGCAGGAACCGTAACAGACGGTGGGCTTCGGTATATTCAGGACTATTATGTGGTACCGTAGCCAAGATGCCCTCCGCATGGTTGCGCATCACAGCAAACTCCAAAAGGTAAGCCGAGTTGAACATCACATCGGCATTCTCTTGATAGGGATTAATCCATTTCTCCTCTGCCTCACAAACGCTACGCCATTGACTGATGGTTTGCTGTGCTGTGAAAGCTCCCTTGTTGTAATCACGCACGATACGGCGCAACAGACGATTGTCGTCGGTCGGAATGATATTGTGGTCGTCCAAGGCCGTACTGGTCAGCGTCGAGATGAAAATGCGGAACTTGGTCGACTCGGGGATTTGCTCCGTCAGCATCGGGTTGAGGGCATGGATGCCTTCAAGCAACAAGACAGAGCCTTCCTTCAATTGCAGCCGCTTGCCTTTGTATTCTCGGATGCCTGTAACGAAGTTGTATTCAGGCACTTCGATTTCCTCACCATTGAGTAAGGCAATCAAGTCACGCTCTAAGGCGGCATGGTCGACCGTGTCGAAATTGTCAAAGTCGTAAGTGCCGTCAGGAAGCCTTGGCGTATCTTCCCTATTGACGAAATAGTCGTCGGTCGAGAACGAAATAGGTTTCAGTCCGCAGGCCTTGAGCTGAATGCTGACGCGGCTACAGAAGGTGGTCTTGCCACTGCTGCTGGGACCTGTGATGAGCACCAAGCGAACAGGGCTCTCGCTATGATAGCGTCGGTCGATTTCCTCAGCGATCTGCACGATTTTCTTCTCCTGTAAGGCTTCTGCCACCTGAACCAATTCGCGAGCCTTTCCGTTTTGGATGGCATGGTTGACATCGCCCACCGTACTCAGCCCCATGATGTCGTTCCATTTCAAGGATTCCGAAAACACCTCAAAAGTCTTTGGTTGGTCGTGGGTCTCGGCCAAACATCCAGGTTGTTCACGATCGGGGATACGCATCAGGAGTCCGTCACGATAGGCCTCGATGTCCCAGATGTTCAGGTAGCCCGTCGAAGGCACCAAACGTCCATAATAATAATCCGCTGTGTCGCCCAATGTGTAATAATCCGTATATGCACTTCCACTGGTTTCCAACAGCTTGACTTTATCCTCAAGCCCCAAATCGCCAAACATCTTTATGGCGTCATCGATACGCGCTTCATGGCGATGGAACGGGATGTCATCCGCTACGATGGTCCGCATCCTCAAGCGCAGCGATGCGATGTCGTTGGCGTTGAGTGGCTGACCGTCGCTCTTGCAGATACGGCAGTACATGCCTTTCGAGATGGGGTGTTCCATAAACAACTTGCTTTCTGGAAACAAGTCTTGGGCGGCTTTATATAGCAGGAAACCCAGCGAGCGGATGTAGACCAATTGCGCTGTGTGGTGCGTAAGATCAAGGAACTCGACATCTCGGCTGTTGTAGACACGAAACTTTAAGCCTTGTGAGACATTGTTGACTTTGGCCGATACTATAGGATAAGGCCGTTCAAAATCGAACGATGGCAACATCTCCAGCAAAGTCGTCCCTTCCTTGAACTCCTTGGTGGTCTTCGTATTGACGCAATAGACTTGCAGCATAATGTTATTACTCAGTTTCTTGATTCTGGATACGATTGATGGCGTTGATGGCCAATTTGTAGTCGGGTTGGCGTTTCAGGACTTCTTTGTAGATGTCCATGGCTTGCGCATAGTCGCCCATCTGTTCCAACACGCGACCTTTGTTGTAATAAGCATCGAGATAGTTGGGGTTGGCATTCAAGGCTTGGTTGAAATAGTCCAACGCCATCTCGTTGTTTTCAAGATATACATAATTGACATAGCCCTTGTTGAACAGCACGATGTAGTTGTCGGGACGCTGCATCAACAAGGTGTCGTAATGCAGCAAAGCCTCCTCAGGAGCGCCATGGCTTTGCAGATAGAGCGCCAACTCATAGCGGGCCGTCGGCATGTTGGGGAACTGCTGCTGCGCCCTGCGGAGGTAGTCCATGGCATAAGGTGGCTGCTGCACGGCATAGATGCGGCTGATTTGCTCAACAGGATCATAGAAAGCGGCATCTTGTTCCGATGCCAACTGGAAGTTTTTCAGTGCGTTGGCAGTGTCCTGCTTGGCGGCCATATAGCACATGCCTTTCACGAAATAGGCTTGTGGATTATAGGACGACAATCCTAGGGCTTTGTCGACATAGCCGATGGCGAGGTTGAAGTTCTGCTGAAGTAGGTTCAGTTCAGCCAACTTCACCAAAGGACGGGCATCCAAAGAATTGATTTCCACTGCCTTGTTGAGCGTTGAGGAAATGTTGTCCTGGTCGCCTAATGCATAATACAAATCGGCGAGTAACAGATAGGTATCGACATTCTTCGGGTCGAGCTGCAATGATTTGTTGATGTCGACCATGGCTTGTCCAATTTGCTCCGTGGCATAGTAAGCCTTTGCACGACTCGTATACAAACGGGCGTTCGTACTATCCATGGCAATGGAGTCGGTCAGCTGTTGGATGGCTTCGTTGACCGTGACAGGTGCCTTGGGTTCTTGCGGTGTTTCTGTTGGTTCGGTTTTCGGTGTGTTATTGCAAGCGAAAAGGGCGAGCAATAGGCCGAGGGAAAGTAGGGTTTTCTTCATTGTCAATTGATTATCATTTAACACTTGCTTTGCGTCACTGCGAGGAACGAAGCAGTCCAGATAACAAAGTTTTATATCTGGATTGCTTCGCTTTGCTCGCATTGACGGACAAACCGTCCAAAGACTTATTCTTCCGCATTCTCCAATGCCTCGAAAATCTTGGCGGAGAGTTCGTCGGCCAACTCGGGGTTGTCTTCGATGAGTTTCTTTACGGCATCGCGGCCTTGGGCCAACTTCGAGTCGCCATAGCTGAACCACGAGCCGCTCTTCTTGATGACACCCATTTCCACACCGAGGTCGACGATTTCGCCTGAGCGTGAGATGCCTTCGCCATAGAGGATGTCGAATTCGGCTTTGCGGAACGGAGGGGCCACCTTGTTCTTGACGACCTTCACCTTGACACGGCTACCCGTGACGTTCTCTCCGTCCTTAATCTGGCTGATCTTGCGGATGTCGATACGCACGGAGCTGTAGAACTTCAAGGCGTTGCCGCCTGTTGTCGTTTCAGGATTGCCAAACATCACGCCGATTTTCTCGCGCAGCTGGTTGATGAAGATGCAGACGCAACCCGTCTTGTTGATGGTGGCGGTGAGCTTACGCATGGCTTGGCTCATCAGACGGGCTTGGAGGCCCATCTTGCTGTCGCCCATCTCGCCTTCGATTTCACTTTTAGGCGTCAGTGCGGCCACGGAGTCGACGACGATGACGTCGATGGCTCCAGATCGGATGAGGTTCTCGGCGATTTCCAAGGCTTGCTCGCCGTAGTCGGGCTGCGAGATGAGCAGGTTCTCGATGTCGACGCCCAACTTGGCGGCATAGAAGCGGTCGAAGGCATGTTCTGCATCGATGAAGGCGGCTATGCCACCCTTCTTCTGTGCCTCAGCGATGACGTGCAAGGCCAAGGTCGTCTTACCCGAGCTTTCCGGGCCGTAGATCTCGATGATACGGCCTTTGGGCAGACCGCCCACGCCCAAGGCATAGTCGAGGCCGATGGAACCCGTGGAAATGCTCTCCATCTTCTCAGCCTCAGCGCCAAGGCGCATGATGCTCCCCTTGCCAAAGCTCTTCTCGATGTTACCTAATGTGGCTTCCAAAGCCTTCAGTTTCTCCTGCCTCAGTTTTGCAGCTTCTTCTTGTGTTTTTTCTGTAGTCATGATT
>CAMUYT010000124.1 GCA_947164955.1 uncultured Bacteroidales bacterium
TATCGCGCCGTCGACCCCGATTTGGGCACGATGGCCGATTTCGAGCAGTTGGTCAATCGTATTCACAGTCATGGGATGAAAGTAATCATCGACTTCATTCCCAATCATTTGGCCCGACAAAACAAAGGCTTCGATGCCTGCAATTTCTATTATTGTGAGGGGCAGGCGTTTGTTTCGCCTCGTAAAACGGTGGAACCGTTTTACGAGGAGTTTCCCGCCAAGGCCACGGGAAATAATGTTTTTGCGCCAAATCCGAGCCTCAATGATTGGTACGACACCGTGAAACTGAACTACGATTGCCACGACACTTGGGAAAAAATGCTGAGTATCTTGAAGTTCTGGTGCGCCAAGCAGGTCGATGGCTTCCGTGTGGATATGGCCGAGATGGTGCCCGTGGCGTTTTGGCAGTGGACGATTGCCGAATTACGCAAGGATTACCAACCTCTGATGATTGCAGAAATTTACAAACCAGCGCTTTACGATTCATTCTTGGAGGCTGGATTTGATTATTTGTACGACAAGGTGGGGCTGTACAACACTTTGGAAAATGTATTGTGTCATGGTAATGAGGCCAAGGAAATCACCCAAGTTTGGAAGGATTTGCACGACCTCGACTCGCACATGCTGCGTTTCATGGAGAACCACGACGAGAAGCGTTTGGCTTCGCCACATTTCGTGGGCGATGCCTTCGCAGCCTTGCCCGCCGTGGCGCTTTCCGCCTTGATGAATACGGGACCATTCATGGTTTACAATGGCCAAGAGAGTGGGGAAGAGGCGCTTGGAGAAATTGGCTACAGCGGCGACGATGGCCGCACTTCCATCTTCGACTACTGCCACATGCCGCAGCACCAAAAATGGATGAACGACGGTCAATTCGATGGTGGCGGTTTCGATGAGGCGCAACAGAAACTGTTTGGCTATTATCGTAATCTGTTGCATTTTAGAATGGAACATTCCTCCATCGGCGAAGGCAAGTTCTACGACTTGATGTGGTGCAACCCATGGTATTCCAATTTCGACCCGCAGTTTGTCTATGCCTTTTTGCGCTACACCGAATCGGAGCGTCTGCTCGTCGTCGTTAACTTCAACCGCAGCGAAGCCCGCGATGTGGAGGTGAAAATCCCGCACGATGCTTTGGCCATGATGGGCAAACGAAAAGCCAACGAGTTCGATATGAACGATTTCGCCAACGAGGTGCATCCAATACATTTGGAGCCTTCGGAAACCAAGGTCGTGGATTTGGATTCGGGCGAGGTTGTTTTCCAAAACATTTGGAATTGAGGAGAATTCGATAATTTTGCAAAAAATAACAAACCATGCTCCCTCTCGTAAATAACGACCCATGGCTCAACCCTGTCGCACAAGCGGTGGAAGATCGTCACAACCGCTATGAATGGCGGCTTCACGATATTGTCAACCGTTACGGTAGCCTCAAGACTTTCGCCACGGCGCACCAGTTTCTGGGGTTCAATTACGACAAGCGTCGCCATGGCTGGTGGTATCGCGAATGGGCGCCCGCCGCGCATTACCTCTCGCTGATGGGCGAGTTCAACGGCTGGAACCGATACGAATACCCTTTGGAGAACGTCGGCAACGGCATCTGGGAGATCTTCTTGCCCGACAGCGAGTTTGCCCATCGCCTCACGCATGGCAGCAAGCTGAAGATCGTGGTGCAGTCGCAAATCGGGGAGCATGAGCGCATTCCGGTGTATATCAAGCGCGTGATCCAGGACGAAGGCACCAAGGATTATGATGCCCAGTTTTGGAATCCGCCCACACCTTATATATATAAGCACACCGTGCCGCAACTGAACGGCGAGCCGCTGCTGATTTACGAGGCGCATGTGGGCATGGCGCAGGAGGCCGAAAGGGTAGGGACGTATAAGGAATTCACCCAAAACATCCTGCCACGCATCAAGGCGGACGGCTACAACGCCATCCAGCTCATGGCCATCGCCGAGCATCCGTATTATGGCTCGTTTGGCTACCATGTCTCCAATTTCTTCGCACCGAGTTCGCGGTTTGGTACGCCCGAGGATTTGATGGAACTGATTGACACAGCGCATGGCATGGGTCTGTTGGTCATCATGGACCTTGTGCATTCCCACACGGTGAAAAACATTCGTGAGGGCATCAACTTGTTCGATGGCTCCGACCATCAGTATCTGCATCCTGGCGAGCGCGGCAACCATAATCTTTGGGACTCCAAACTTTTTAACTACGGCAAGGAGGAGACGCTGCAATTCCTGCTCTCCAACGTGCGGTATTGGTTGGAAGAGTTCCACTTCGACGGTTTCCGTTTCGATGGCGTGACCTCGATGCTTTACCTCGACCACGGCATCGGTGCGACCTTCGATGCACCAGAGAAGTATTTTGGCGACAATGTGGACAACGACGCAGTGACGTATCTTCAACTGGCCAACAGCTTGTGCCATGAATTGAATCCGAAAGCCATTACCATCGCCGAGGATGTGAGCGGCATGCCTGGCCTTTGCAATCCGATTGCCGACGGTGGAATGGGTTTCGACTACCGCTTGGGCATGGGCTTGCCCGACTTCTGGATTAAGGTGCTGAAAGACCAGCCCGAGGAACAGTGGAACATGAACGAGTTTTTCTTCACCATGACCAACCACCTTCCACAGACCAAGACGGTGGCCTACGCCGAAAGCCACGACCAAGCCCTTGTGGGCGATCAAACCATCGCTTTCCGACTGATGGGCAATGAGATGTACACCGCGATGGGCCTCGATACGCCTTCGATGGCAGTCGACCGTGGCATTGCCTTGCACAAGATGATCCGCCTCTTCACACTCACCTTGGGAGGCGAAGCGTGGCTTAACTTTATGGGTAACGAGTTTGGGCATCCCGAATGGATTGATTTTCCCAGATTCGACAACGGTTGGAGCTATAAGTACGCCCGCCGCCAGTGGTCGTTGGTCGACAACGAGCATCTGAAATACCGCTTCATGGGGGCTTTCGACAAGGCCATGCTCGACTTCGTGAAACATCACAATGTGATGCAAGCTTCACCGGCATGGATGCTCCGTGCCGACGAGGAAAACAAGACTGTCGTCTACGAGCGCGGCAACTTGGTTTTCGTCTTCAACTGGGGCCAACATTCCATCCCAAACTATAAGATACCCGTCAGAAAAACGGGTGACTATCGCATCGTCCTCACCACCGATGACAAGGCTTTTGGTGGCTTCGGCAACATCGACACGAGCGTCCGTTTCCCTTCCGAGCAGAAAGGCGATCGCATCACGATGAAGGTCTACAACGTGAGCCGCGTGGCGACGGTGTATGAGAGGATACCTTAATTCTGAGGCGCTAAAACTTGTCCCTTAAACCAAGCCTTGTCCTCGTCCTTCAAACCCATACCTTCCAATGAGGCATCGAGGTCGCTGAAGTGCTTGCGAAACAGCGTAACGCTTTCTTTCAACGTGTTGGGGAAATAGGTCACCTGTTGGCCAAGGCAGCCAAACGAGCCAAAGGCGTCGTTCACCTCGATGTTTGACTTGCGGTTCTTCATTTCGGCTACGGCCTTGGCTGCGCGGTGGTAGTTGCCAATGATGCCGTCAGTCAGATTGATGGTGCCAGTTTGCGGATATTCCACACGGATGTTGAATTGCTCTTCCCAATAGCTTTCAGGCAATGGCACTACAAGGGTGAAGTTTTCACCGTCGTAGCTCCACTCGGTTTCCTTGCCGTTGAGGAAGACGCGCTCGGGCACGTCGGAGGCCACGAATTTCATGGTGACGTTGCGCGAGGCCATCTTGAAATTGCCTTCGGCGGGGTAGAGGTTGGCGAAGTAGACATTGCCTTGCCTTGTGGCGCGGAATCTTACGCGCATGTTGTTCGCGTCGTAGTCCTTGTCATCACCGTCGTCGTAATACATCGTGAAGTCGCCATCGGCACCCGGGTAGACCATCAGGTCGAACTGCGTCCATTCGATGCCGTCCACATGTTGGCGGTGGTCACTGTATTGCGGGATGATGGAACCAGCCTTCACATACAGCGGGTATTCGTCAATCATAAAGTGGCGCTTGACGACTTGACCGCCTTGCAACATTGTCCCCGTGCTCACTTCGTACCATGTGCCTTGCGGCAGCCAAACGTCGATTTCGGAGAAGCTGCCTTCCATTGGGGAGGTGATGGGGGCCACCAGCATGTTGTCGCCAAACATGTATTCGTTGCGGAACGTGTAGGCTTCTGTGCTTTCCGGCCAGTCGTAGTAGAGCGGACGGCAAAGCGAGAGGCCCTCGTCGTGCGCCTTGCGGGCCATGGTGTAGATGTAAGGTATCATCTGGCGGCGCTGGTGAATGGTGTTGCGGATGATTTCGGTGTAGTCGGCGGGGAAGGACCAAGGCTCTTTCTTGATGGCGGCGTCCTTGGTTGAATGGCTACGGAGGATGGGACTCAGGGCGCCGAATTGCATCCAACGGGTGTAGAGTTCGGGAGTGAGCGTGCCGCAGCAGTGGCCGCCGATGTCGTGGCTCCAGAAGCCGTACAATACGTTGCTCGCCGTCGAGTTGAAATAGGGTTGGAAGTCGAGGCCTTGCCATGAGATGATGGCATCGCCCGAGAAACCGATTTGGTAGCGGTGGTTGCCCAAGCCGCCCCAGCGGTGGTAGAGCATCGGGCGTGTGGTGCGGGTGCGCTCGAAGTTGGAGAAGAAGCAATAGTTGATCCACCAGGTGACACTCAGGTTGGGAAGGTTTTTCTCGGTGAGCCAATGCTGCCAGTCGAGCCACCAAAAGTCGATGCCGTTGCGCTCCATGGGTTTCAGGATGACGTCAAACAGGCCCGACATGTAGGCTTTGCTGACGCCGTCATACGGAATGGCAGGCCGGCCCGTGGTGTCCAAGTGCATGTAGGCGGCCATCGCGTCGTATTGTTCTTCGTAAGGTTCAACGCCGCCGGCGGGGTGCAGGTTGAGCGTGGTGCGGATGCCGCGTTGATCCATGTCGGCAAGGAGGCGCTTATAGTCGGGGAAGAGCTTCTTGTTCCACGTCCAGCCGGTCCAGTTGCCTTTGCCCGCCTCGGTGTAGTGCCAGTCCATGTCGATGACGAGCACGTCGAGGGGGATGTCGTATTGGTCGAACTTGTGTACCAGGTCGCGAAGTTCCTTGTCGCTGTAGGCCCAGTAGCGCGACCACCAGTAGCCGAAGGCATAGCGTGGCGGCAGCGGCACCTTTCCGGCAAACGCGGTGAAGTCTTTCAAGGCCTGCTTGTAGTCGTGGCCGTAGCCCATGAAGTACCAGTCTTGATGGTCGAGGTTTTCGCGTTCCATCACCCAGGGCCAGTCGCTGTCGTCGAAGAGGAAGCTCTGCGAGTCGTCGATGAGCGTCCAGCCGTCGGTGGCCAGGAGGCCGTCTTCAAGCGGCATCTTTTGGTCCTTCGTGCCGCAGCGGATTTCGCCATTGTAGCCGTCCAAGGTGCGGTAGGTGCCTTTCAGGTTGTGTTCCTGCACCATGCCCGGCTTCCATGTAAAGCTCGGTTTGATGCCTTCCAACGAGCTGATGCTCAAGTTGTCGGCAGTGAAGGCGCCACTGCCTTTCTTGTATTGCAATTTCAGTTTGGCAGTCGTGATTTCGATGGTCATGCCGTCTTTGACCACATAATCCACTTCGGGATAGTCGCGGACGACGGCCACCTGCGAGGCGTTGTCAACGAAATGCCCGTCGGGGGCGTATTCCATTCGGATGGTGCCATCGGTGATGATGGTGAAACGCACGGTTTCATCTTGGTAGGCGATGTTTTTGCTCTGAGCCTTGAGGCCGATAGCCAAAAGGACGAGTGTGGCGAGGATGAGGAGTTTTTTCATGTTCGATGCGTTGAATATTGCAGCAAAAATAGAGATTATTCCGTAACAAAAAAAGGCTTGCTCCGAAGAGTAGCCTTTTTTTCGTTGCAGAGACGCAGTGATGGCGCCTCAATCCACGTTCTATGATTTAGAAGTTGTAGTACAAACCGAAGGTGGGAGCAGCGGCGGCAAAGCCGAAGCGGAAGCCCTCTTCACCATAGAAGCTGCATTTGTTATAGCCAACAAAGGCGAAACGGAAGGCAGCGGTCCAGTGTTTGGTGGCCATCCAAGCGATACCGGGTTGCAGACCGACTCTGTAGCCGAAGTTATCGCTCAACACGTCGAAGTCGCCAGTCAGATCGAGGAACATACCGAATTTCTCGATGCTGCAAATGCTGTAGCGGACATAAGGCGACAGGATGAGGGTTTGGGTGGTCGTGGAAAGGTCACCGACGAGCTTTACGTTTTGGAAGCCATAGTTGGCGCCAACGGCGATGGTCCAAGGAGTGCCCGTGAAGCTGTATCCAATTTCAGGGGCAATCTCGAATCTCGTCACTTCCTTGTTGAAGGTTCCACTGGTCGAACCACCAATCCAAACTTGAGCGTTTGCACCGAAAATGCCAACAAAGGCAAGGGCTAAGGTCAAAAATAATTTCTTCATTTTTTTGAGTTTTTAATTAATGATTAGGTAAGTTACTTTGTCAAGTATGTTTTGACGAGGCAAAGATAGCAAATACTATGCCAAGGCTTGCCGAATAATTTCTCAAAGTGGTTTATTTCTCAATGAAAGCAATGGTTTCGCCCTTGCTCACGCGCTTGCCTTGGTCTGCCGTGGCCTCCACGATCTTGCCCGGCCAGAGGGCGTAGACAGGTTCCATGCCGAGATTGGTTTGGATGGCGCAGAGCAGGTCACCTTCTTTATATACGGTGCCAGGGGCGGGGGCAATCGACTTGTCGTCGAAGTCCACTTCCCACATCACCACGCCGCTCGCGGGGGCGATGACAGGCTCGGCGTTGGGGTGACGCAAGGCGCGCAGGTCCGGAATCTTGGCCTCGCCGCCTGCCTTCTCGAACTTGGCCTTCATCT
>CAMUYT010000125.1 GCA_947164955.1 uncultured Bacteroidales bacterium
TGCTCTCGGCGTCGAGGTGGTTGGTGGGCTCGTCGAGGAGCAGGATGTCGGGCTCTTGAAGCAGCAGACGGCATAAGGCCACGCGGCGGCGTTCGCCTCCCGAGAGGTTGCGCACGGGTGTGTCGCCATCGGGACAGTTGAGCGCGTCCATGGCGCGTTCCAGTTTCGAGTCGAGTTCCCATGCGTCGTGTTGCTCGATGAGTTCGGTCAGCTCGCCCTGACGGGCAATGAGCTTGTCGAAGTCGGCATCAGGATCGGCGAACTTGTTGTTGATTTCCTCGTATTCCTTGAGGATGTCGACGATCTCCTGCACGCCTTCTTCCACCACTTGGCGGACGGTCTTGTTGTCGTCGAGTTGCGGCTCTTGGTCGAGCATACCGATGGAATAGCCGGGCGAAAAGACCACTTCGCCGTTGTAGGATTTCTCCTTGCCCGCGATGATGCGTAGCAGGGTCGACTTGCCGGCGCCGTTGAGGCCGATGATACCGATCTTTGCTCCGTAGAAGAACGAGAGGTAGATGTCTTTCAGGATTTGTCTCGCCGGCGGGATGATCTTGCTCACGCCCACCATCGAGAAGATGATTTTTTTGTCGTCGGGTTGTGCCATATTGATGTGTTTTTGTTGTTCTTGTTTTGCGCATGGACTTACATCGCCTGCTTATGGTGTGTCGCCCTTACAGGGCTTTGCGCATCGCCTCCTCCATCACCTCCGTAGCCTTGCCCCAGTCATAGACGCGGTTCGTGAAGTCGAAGCCCGCTTGGGCGAGACGGTCGGCTTTTTCCTTGTCGGTCAATAGGGTGACGATGTGTTGTGCCATCTCTTGGGCGTTGCTGCCGACCAAGATTTCCTCGTTAGGTTTTGCGCCTAACGAAGCGTTGGCCAAGGGCGATGTGATGGCGGGCAGTCGCATCGACATGGCCTCCAACAGCTTGTTTTGCAGTCCCGTGCCGATGCGCATGGGCGCGATGAAGACGCGACTTTCGGCATAGGCCGTGCGGATGTCGTCGAGCCAGCCGCTGACGATGATTTTTTCGTTGGCGCATTTCTTCACCCGCGGGTCGGGTGTGGCACCGGCGATGTACATCTTCACCTCGGGCAGGGTCTTCCACACGATGGGCAGGATCTCGTTGGCCAAGTATTCCACGGCGTTCACGTTGGGCGCGTAGCTCATGTTGCCCGTGAAGACGAGGTCGTATTTCTTCTCGCAGTCTATTGGGTGGTATCTCTCGTGGTCGACGCCGTTGGGCACGATGAGGATCTCATTGCGGCGCTCGTGTGGGAACAGGTCGCGATCGGGCGCACTGATGATGGTCTTCACGTCGAAGTCGTCGAAGATGGCGGCCTCATAACGGCAGAGGCGACGGTACTCCATATTATATATAGGTCGTGTGACGAACGAAGCCACGTCGGCACGGCGTTTCATACCATAAGAGAAAATGTCTTGATAGTCAATGGTTTTGGGGATGTCTTTGTGCCTGATGTATTCCGCAGTGCGCAACAACTGGCAGAAGAGCATCTCTGGCTTATGCTTGGCAATCAATGCGCTAACCTTCTTTGCCGCCTTGCGATTGTAGAAATAGCCGCATTGCATGGGCAAGCCTTTGAAGAAAGCGCGGACGAGGCCCAAGCCGATTTGCGGTTTCGTGATCTTGATGAAATTGATGGATTGGCAATAAGGTTGCAGAGCGTGGAAGGCATCCTGCTCATTGACTTTTTTGTTGTCGTTGAGTGCGCAAAGGATGATTTCATTACGCTTGGCAAGTTGCTTTATTTGGTTGAAAGCCCGCAGTTTGTCGCCTTTTTCAAGCGGATAGGGAATGCGGGGTAAGAGGACAAAAATCTTCATCTCGGGTGAATTGAGGGGACAAAGATAAGGTTTTTTTGTTGATTGTTTAATCGTTTATATGTTTAATTGTTGACCATGGCAAATGGCTTATGGCAGATGGCTCGCTTCAGCAAAAGGCATAAGTTCCACGCCTTGGGATGAGCAAGCCATAAGCCATTGGCTATAGGCCAGAGTCACAAAAACGTAATCTTGCTCCCGGGCTTGATTTCCTCGTAAAACATTAGCAGGCGGGCGATGATTTTGCGGTTGTCGTAGGTCTCCTCGACGAGTTTTCTAGCGGCTTGCCCAATCCTGACGGCAATCTCCGGGTTCTCATGGAGGGTCCGGATGGCTTCCACCATCTTGGCCTTGTTTTCGGCGATGATGATGTTGACTTCCTCGTCGTAAAGGATGCCCTCGGCACCCACGCGTGTGGTGATGACGGTCTTGCCCATCGCCATCGATTCGATGATCTTGATGCGGATGCCGCTGCCCGAGAGCAGGGGCACGATGGCCACATCGTGGTCGGCCACAAACGCCTTGGCATCGGGCACCTCGCCGACGACATCGACATTCGGGTTCTTCATCGTGGCGAGCCAATCGGGCATCGAGCGACCGGCCAGATGATAGACGAAATCGGGCACCTTCTCGACGGTCTTGGGCAGCACCTCGTCGATAAACCAGCGGATGCCTTCCTCGTTGGGCATCCAATTCATGGAGCCGATGTGGTAGAACTTGGGCTTGCCTTCAATCTCTGATTTTGGCGTAAACTCCTCAGGATAAACACCGTAAGGGATGTCAATGATGGGTTTCGAGCAGTATTTGCGGAAAAAGGCGGCGTCTTTGCGCGTGATGGCGGCAATGCCGTCGACGGTCTCCAAGGCATTGAGTTCGTATTCTTTCAAGGTTTTAGCCAAGTGGTTAATATACCAGCGTTTGACGAAGAATCGGGTCTCCTTGGCGATGCGTTCCCAAATCTTGTGTTCGACGTTGTGGGCGCGCAACACGATCATGGCTTTGGAGTGTTGGCGGATGGTGTCAACGTATGGGGTCATGTAAAGCATCTCTAACTGAACCACGTCGAATTGCTCTTTGTCGAGGATCTCGGCCAGGCGTTTCTTGAAGTCGTCAGAGATGAAACGCTCCACGTGGTACGACTTTTGGGAGAACAGGTTGAGGAAGGCGCTCATGGGTTTCACGCTTAGGTCGACGTCGATCAGCTCAATGCCGGTCTTTTTCTTGTAGTCCTCGGGAATGTCGCTTTCCTTAACGTTGAATTTCTCGCTGTTGATGGCTAATATCTTGACCTGATGGCCTGCTTCGAGCAGTCCGGTGATGATGCTGTTCATCGCCATGGGACCGCCTTCGGAGGCAGGGTAGGGGGGCTTGTTGCAAAGTAGGAGAATCTTCATGCTTTTTTTGCTTTTTTGAACAGTTTCTGAAAAAACTTCTTCCAGCTGTCGCCGTCAAAGAGGGCTGCGTCGGTGGTGGCCTTGAAGGTGAGGAACAGACCGACAGGTGCGAGCACAATGGACGAGAGCCAGACGCCGACAAACATGTTGAGGTCGCCAAACACAGCCATGCGTTCACCGATGGTGGAGATGATGTAATAGACGACGAAGAACAACACGGAGACGACCACGGGCAACCCTAACCCGCCTTTGCGGATGATGCTGCCCAGCGGAGCCCCGATGAAGAAGAAGATGAGGCAGGCGATGCTCAAGGTGAACTTCTTGTGCCACTCTTTACGGTGCTTGTTGATGTTCTCGGTTTGCGAGCCTAGGTCGAGCCTGTTGAAAGCCACGTTGTCTTTGGCGTTCTGCGCGCTCCCGATGGCCATGTTGATGATGGTGTTTCGTGTCGTGTCGTCGAATTGACTCAACAAAGGCCAACATAAGGCAACATCGGCTTTGGCGACGAGGCTGTCGGCGACGAGACGCATGCCCTTTTCGTTCGGGATGCTGGGGTTGAGGTTGTTGTAGTTGGCCCATCGTCTACTGAACCCTTCCGTGAAGGCTTTTTGCTTGTTGCCATAACGTCGCTCCAACGAATCCAGCGATGTGGAGAGCTGCCGTATGTTCATCATCTGTTGGTACGACTTGTACATCTCTTCGTCTGAACGTGTCAGGTCGAACGAGGCCAGGCTGAACTTGAGTTGCTCTTGCTTGAACGACATCCGCTCGAAAGGACGCTTCTCCTTGTAGTTGTCGGGCGTGAGGTCGGTGTAGTTGTAACCATTGTATAAGGTGAAGATGATGTTGCGTTGGTTGGGGCTCATCGACATCATGCCGGAGTCGGCTGAGATGATCTTGGTGTTGCCCATGCGGTCGGTGTGGTCGTAGATCTTCACGCCGTAGATATGGCTGCCGTCCTTGCCTTTTTTGTCCACATAGATGACGTAATTCTCAATGTCCTTGTAAAACACGCCTTCTTTGATGTTGAAGGCCAATTTCTGCCTTTGTACGTCGGTCAGCAAGGTGCGCCATTTGAGCGTGGCGATGGGGATGAGGCTGTTGGAAATAAAGAATGCTAATACGCTAAGTATCAATGAGAAATGTAATAATGGCCGCATGGATTTCCACATGGAGATGCCTGAGGCTTTCATGGCCACCAGCTCGTAATGCTCGCCGAGGTTGCCGAAGCACATCAGCAGGGCCAGGAGCAAGGCCAAAGGCAGCGACATGGGGATGGCGGTGATGGAAGTGTAAAATAGAAGTTCGGCTATGATTTTGAGTTCCAATCCTTTACCAACGAGGTCGTCGACATAGAGCCACACAAACTGCATTACCCAGATGAAGACCACGATGAAAAAGGTAAGCACGAAGGTGCCTAGAAACGACTTGGTGATATAGCGGTAAAGTTTCTTCATTACAAAAATAACGCTGCAAAGGTAGAAAAATTCTATCTTTGCCCCAAAATAAGTCAACAAAGTTCAACAAGTCTCGCGACTCGCCCGCTCGCGTCTCGCGTCAAAACAAACGAATATGGAAAACAAGGATTTTTACAAGGGGGTCAATCCCGCCATCACAGTCAGTGACAAAGAAGGTAATGTATTGTACCAAAACACCAGCTCCATCGAGGTGAATGGCGATGTGCGTGGCAAGAACATGATGGGTTGTCACAACGAGCGCTCACAGCAAATCATTCGTCACCTCGTGAACGATGCCGCCACCAACGTTTACACGATTTCAAAGAAAGGCAAGAAGAAGCTCATCTACCAGACGCCGTGGTATGAAGACGACGCCAAGCTGGTCGTTGGTGGACTGATTGAGTTTTCAATAATCCTGCCTGACGAGATGCCGCATTACGATAGGGGATAATGCCGTCAGTGCGAGCGTAGAGAAACGAAACGAAGCAATCCAGATGGTAAAAGTTCTGGATTGCTTCGTCGCTTTGCTCCTCGCAATAACGAGGGGTTACTTCGTCACCAAATTATAGGTGTCCTGGGCGATGACAAACTCCTCGTCGGTAGGATACACCACCACGGTGATCTTCGACTCGGGCGTTGAGATGACGCCGGCGTCGCCGATGGTTTCCTTGTTCATCTTCGGGTCGAGGATGATGCCAAGGCCTTCCATGTTTTCAAGGATGGCTTCGCGCATGAACCAGGCGTTTTCGCCGATGCCGCCGGTCATCACGATGACGTCGGCACCATTCATCACGGCCATATAGCCGCCGATGTACTTCTTCACGCGGTGGGCGAACATGTTGAAGGCGTAGGTGCAACGCTCGTCGCCTTCATCCTTGCCGGCACGCACGTCGCGCATGTCCTGCTTGCCGCCCGTGATGCCCACGAGGCCGGATTTCTTATTGACTAAGGTGTTCATCTCCTTGGTCGTGTAGCCTTCCTTGTCCATGATGTACATGAAAGCGCCGAGGTCGAGGTCGCCGGTGCGGCTGCCCATGACGAGGCCTTCCACGGGGGTGAAGCCCATCGAAGTCTCCACCGACTTGCCGTATTCGACGGCGGCGATGGAGGCCCCACTGCCGAGGTGGCAGGTCACGATCTTCGACTTCTTCCAGTCCTTGCCGACGAAAGCGGCGGCCTTTTCGGCCACGTATTTGTGGCTGGTGCCGTGGAAGCCATAACGGCGCACGCGGTACTTGTCGTAGTATTCGTAAGGCACGGCATAGAGGTAGGCCTCAGGCGGCATGGTGCTGTGGAACGAGGTGTCGAACACAGCGGCCATCGGGATGCCGGGGAGCACTTCTTCCATGGCGTGGATGCCTTGCAGGCTGCCAGGGTTGTGGAGCGGGGCCAGGTCACAGAGGTCTTCGATGCCCTTGATGACTTCGTTGTCGATGAGGACGCTCTTGGTGAACTTCTCACCGCCATGGGCCACGCGGTGACCAACGGCGTTGATTTCCTTCAGGTCCTTGATGACACCCATCTTCGGGTCGACCAAAGCCTTCAGCACCAGCTTGATGCCTTCGGTGTGGTTCGGGATGGGGAGCTGTTCGTAATATTTTTCACCGTTGTATTTGTGGGTGAATTCGCCCATTTCGAGGCCGATGCGTTCAAGCAAGCCTTTGGCCAACAGGCGCGATGAATTGGCGTTTTCCATCTCAAGCAATTGGTATTTGATGGAGGAACTGCCGCAGTTTAAGACTAATATTTTCATTGTTGGAATTTTAATTCGACGTAAGACAATTGTTGTTTGTTGAATTGTTCGTTTGTAGGGCTGTCACACTGTGGCAGCCGCTATTGTTCGTTGGTTCGTATGGCTGTCACACTGTGGCAGCCGCATCGTTTTTGAATGGCGGCTGCCGTAATACGACAGCCCTACAAACAATTATTTTTGTTTTTGTGCGATGGCCTGGTTGCAGGTGATGGCCACCAATTTGTAGACGTCGTCGATGGAGCAGCCACGGCTGAGGTCGTTGCAGGGCTTGGCGAGGCCTTGCAGCACGGGGCCGACGGCTTCGGCACCGGCCAGACGCTGCAC
>CAMUYT010000126.1 GCA_947164955.1 uncultured Bacteroidales bacterium
GGCCATATCGCGCAGTGGGACAGGCTGTTCCCTGCATTTCATCCCGCCAAGGACGTAGTTGAGAAGATGCTCGATGACGTGAAAGGCATTGATGTCAGACTTGAGACTGAAGTCGTTGACATCCAAAGAGATAACAATGGCTTTCGTGCCGTTTTGAGCAATAATGAAACCGTAGATTCGAAAGCAGTGATTCTTGCCACGGGTTTCGATGTTTTCAAAGCTGAGCGGAAACAGGAATACGGCTATGGCATCTATAACAACGTGATAACCAACGCTGAACTAGAACAATTCTTTAGGACGGGCAAGGACGAACGCATCAATCATCCGAAGCGGATTGGCTTCGTGCATTGCGTAGGTGCCCGCGACGTGAAGGTGTGCAACACCTATTGCTCGAAAGTGTGCTGTGCCACGGCGTTGAAGCAGGCTTGCGAAGTCAAGGAGGTGTTTCCGGATGCCGAGGTATACACGTTCTACATGGATTTGCGTATGTTCGGACCGGGTTACGAGGACCTCTACCTCAAGACCCAAAAAGATTTCGATGTGAAATGCGTGCGTGGTCGCGTTTGTGAGGTCTCGGAGAATATGGACGGCAAGTTGATCATCAAGGCGGAGGACACTTTGTTTGGCAAGCCGCTCAAAATGACGCTCGACCTGCTTGTGCTGATGTGCAGCATGGAGAAAAACAAGAGCATCGATGCCATCCAGCAGAAGCTCGGTGTTGCTGACAACAGTGATGGTTTCATGCAAAGTAGGGACACGTATTTGGGCATGAACGAAACCGTGCAAAAAGGCGTATTCGTGGCTGGAGCCTGCACCGCGCCGAAGTCGCTGCCCGACACCATTGCTGAGGCACGTGCCGTAGCTGTGGAAGTGTTCAATTATATCAATAGGTAAGCCATGGATTTCGGTTTTAGTTTGTCACCCAGCTCACATGTCAAGATGGACGACGTCGACCTTTCGACCTTCAACCGTCTGAAACAGGCCAATCCTGACATCAATACCTGCATTGCATGTGGCTCATGCACTGCAACTTGCACTGCTGGTCAATTCACTGAGATGAGTTTCCGCCGCATTCTTCTGATGCTTCAGCGAGGCAAGGAAGACGAGGCCAAGAAAATGATTCAACATTGTATGCTCTGCGGCAAATGCACCTTGGTGTGCCCGCGCGGCATCAATATTCGTAGGATTTTGTTAGACATTACACGATGAATTCACAGATATTCCATCCTTTTGTGCTCCCCTTTGTGATTGGCATGGCTTTCGTGCTGGCCTATTGCGTGGTGGGGCTTTTCAGAGTCATCGGTCAGCTGCCGAAAGACGACAGAAAGAAGTTTTGGCGTTCGTTGGTCACGCCCAAGACGGCCTGGGCCAACATCCGCGACCTGTTTGGCGACTGCCTCTTCCATGTGAAGATTTGGAAACGCAATCCTGTGCTGGGCTACATGCACTCGGCCATTGCTTTTGGCTGGTTCATGATTATCGTCATCGGTCATGTGATGCTGTTCACGTTGAAGCCACTTGAAGGCGTTGAGGCAGAAGGACTTGCTCGCATCTTCCCCAACTTCTATTATCCGATTTTCTTCAAGCATTTTGCTGAGGAAACGCCGATTTTCGCCTTCCTTATGGATTTCTTCCTTCTGATGATCATCAGTGGCATCCTGATTGCTGTGGTGAAGAAAATCCATTCGAAGATGGTTGGTGTCAAACGCATCATGCACTTCGGGTTCGCCGACAACATGATTCGTTTCGCCTTGTGGACGATTTTCCCGTTCCGCCTCATTGCCGAAAAGAGCGACATTATGGCATTTTGGTGGCTCTATTCGCTTGACTTGATGGTGTTTATGTTTATGCTGCCGTTCACGCGCTATATGCACATCCCGACGGAGGCTTTGTTTATCCTGTTGCGCCATGCCGGTTTGAAGCCGCGTGAGCCACGTAAGGGTTATGCCTTGGCACAGATCTATTCGTGCCCGAGCTGCGGCCTCTGTATCGATGCTTGCCCGATGAGCGTCAACGACAAGAACAGTGGCAACACGTCGGCTTATTTCATGAAGCGACTGAGAAATGGTGACAAGGAAGAGGCGCAACGTATTGCCGAGACCTGTATGCAGTGCGGAAAATGCGTCGCGGTTTGTCCGGTGAGCATCGAGTCGTGCGACATCAAGATGAGCCAACGTGAAGCTGTGCCTTATCAAATCAAAAGCGACCATTCGTATCTCGAAAATGTGGCGGCAGAAACGAAAGAAAATGCTAAAGTCCTCTATTTCGCTGGCTGCATGACCCAGCTCACGCCAAAAATCATGCGCTCGATGAAGCAAATTATGGAGGCGGCGGGGGAGAAGTACGAGTTTATGGATCAGGATGGTGGCATCTGCTGCGGTCGACCGATGTTGTTGAGCGGTAAGAAAGCCGAGGCGCAAGCCATGATGGCCAAAAACACGGAGCTGATCATGAAATCAGGCGCCAAGAGGTTGGTGCTTTCGTGCCCGATTTGTTACAAGGTATTCAAGGAGGAATATCATCTTGAAGGCATTGAGATTCTGCATCATACGCAGTATATCAATGAACTGCTCAAGAAGGGCAAGTTGAAAGTCGAGCAAAACGACATCAACTACGTTTATCACGACCCGTGCGAGCTTGGAAGGGCCTTCGGTGTGTATGACGAGCCTCGTGAGGTGATTGGAAGCATTGGTCATTTGCGCAAGGCAAAGTCAGAGAAGGAATTGAGCATCTGCTGTGGCGGAAGCCTCGGCAGTTTCAACCTGACTCAGCAGGAACGTGATGAAATCACGGCCAACTCGGTCAATGACTTGATGTTCAATCATCCCGATGAAATCGTGACGGCTTGCCCGTTGTGTTTGAAGACTTTCGCGCGGAAATCGGCCGTGGCGGTTAAGGATATTGCAGAAGTTGTCGCTAGCCAGTTAAGATGACGTTGTCTTGCGGGTCCCTGAGCTTGTAGAAGGGATCGTAGTGCCTAAATCTCATCCTTTAGCATGGGAAACGGACGGGCAAACACCTTCGGGTACGGCGTCTCAAACTCCATGTCTTGCTTCTTGAAGGGGTGGTGGAAACAAAGCTTGAAAGCATGCAGACAAAGTCGTCCCAGTGAGTTGTCGTATGCATCAGAATCGCCTGTTTTTCCGTATTTTGGGTCGCCCACCACGGGATGCCCGATGTCGGCCATGTGGACACGAATCTGGTTCTTGCGGCCCGTCTCCAACTGTAGTTCGACCAACGAATATCTTGGGTTGGAATAAAGAGTCTCGTAATAGGTCTCTGCGTATTTTCCTCCGTTGTCGACAGGGCTGGAGTAGGTGATGAAAGCCTTGTTGTCTTTCAGCCACGACTTTACTACGCCTTCCTTTTTCTCCATGCAGCCGCACACCACGGCTACATAGCGGCGGTCGTAGACGGTGTTCTTCCAGTCTTCTTCAAACATCAACGCCACTTCCTTGCTTTTTGCAAACAGCATCAGTCCGCTGGTATCGCGGTCGAGGCGGTGGATGGTGTGGGCACGGCAGCGTTGTTGTGTGTAGATAAAGTATTGGTTAAGAATACTTTGAGCAGTGTCTTTTTCTTTGGTGGGGCTATTGGTGAGCAGGCCTTCTTTCTTGTCGATAACCAAAAGGTATTTGTCTTCGTAGACGATTTTGAGCCATGGGCTGCGGAAGCGTTCCTTGGCGGTGGGCTTGCCGATCTCGACGACCATGCCAGGCTCGAGGGCAAAGTCAAATTGTGTGGTGCGCTTGCCATCAACAGAGATGTATTCGTTGGCCAACATGCGTTTGACCTTGTTACGGCTGATGCCATCGAGTTTCTTCATTAGGAAGTCCATCAGCTGCGTGGATTCTTTCACGTTGAATTTCAGAGGATTGCTCTTTGAATGTGGCGTTTTATTATTGTTGTTCTTCATCGACTCTATAATCTTGAATTTTAAATCTTAAATCTTGAATTTTGAATCAAAACGGATCTGGTTGATCAGATGTGATGGTAGGTGTATAGGCATTCAGGCCGTCGTCGTCGTTCATCCTCGAACTGATGATTTTTGGTTGTTCGAATTGGCTATTGGGGCCGATACTGGAGTATTCGCTGTTGTCGCTGCCTTGCTCATATTCCTCGAAACGAGCGTATTGGCCAACAAAGCGAAGCTCTACTTCACCGAGTTTGCCGTTACGGTGCTTGGCGATGTCGATGATGCTGTAACCCTTGGGCTTGTCTTGGTCGTCGACACTATCTTTGTAGTATTCAGGACGGTAGATGAACATGACCATGTCGGCGTCCTGCTCGATGGCGCCCGATTCGCGCAGGTCGGAGAGGATGGGCTTCTTCGAGCCGGGACGTTGCTCGACGCTACGGCTCAGCTGTGAGAGGGCCAACACCGGGATTTCCAGCTCCTTGGCCAAACTCTTGAGCGAGCGTGAGATGGTGCTGATTTCCTGCTCACGGTTGAGGCCTTTGTCGCCTTTGGCGGTCATCAGTTGCAGATAGTCGATGAAAATCATCTGGATGTCGTGCTGCTGTTTCAGTCGGCGACATTTGGCGCGGAGTTCGAAGATGGAGAGTTGCGGTGTGTCGTCGATGTAGATCGGGGCGTCGGTCAGCGGGGTGACTTTGGTGTTCAGTTGCTGCCATTCGTATTCTGCCAAGTCGCCGCTACGTAGCTTGTCGGCGGTGAGAGAGGTCTCGGTCGAAATCAAGCGGGTGACCAGTTGGACCGACGACATTTCAAGTGAGAAAAAGGCCACTGGGCGGTGGAAGTCGACGGCGGCATTGCGGGCCAAATTCAAGGCAAAAGCGGTCTTACCCATGCTGGGACGTGCGGCCAAGATGATGAGGTCCGACTTTTGCCAGCCCTGCGTGATTTGGTCGAGGGCGGTGTAGCCCGAAGGCACGCCGCGCAACTTGTCGTCGGCATTCTTGGCATTCTGTATTTCCTTGATGGCCTTGCTCACTAGGTCTTGCATCGAATCGTAGCTGCGCCGCAGGTTGTTCTCACTGATTTGGAAAAGGTTGTTTTCGGCCTTGTCGAGCAGGTCGAACACATCGGAGGTGTCTTCAAAGGCTTCGTGGATCATGTCCGATGAAATCAGAATCAGCTGACGCTGAATGTGTTTCTGCATAATGATGCGGGCATGGTATTCGATGTTGGCCGCCGATACGACGCGATTGGTGAGTTTCGAGATGTAGTAGGCGCCTCCCACCATCTCCAACTCGCCGCGTTGCTTGAGCTCGTTGGTGACAGTCAAAATGTCGATGGGCTCCGACTTGCCGAACAAATCCTTGATGGCGGCGAAGATCTTTTGGTGCTTGTCGAGATAGAAGGCATCGGGCGTCAGGATGTCGATAACCTCATTGACGGCTTCCTTCTCCAACATCAGGGCACCGAGCACGACTTCCTCGAGGTCGGTGGCCTGGGGAGGGATACGTCCTTGACTGGCAAAGACTTGTTCTGGCGTCATTAGATTGCGTTTGGCCATATCGCCGAAAGGACGGCGTGTAGTGGTATCGTTTGGCATAGTTGTTCTGTTTTGGGAAGGCAAAATTACAGATTATTTCACGACCCCATCCGACGGAGGCAAGGAAGTTATCAACTACTTAAAAAGATGTTGATAAGTTTTTTCAACCATTTCATTCTCAGTGATTAAGTCTTCTCGCGCCTGTTGATAACCTATCAGGTCATTGCTCGTTGCTTCCATGATGATTCGGCTGTGTTCGAAGAGTTTAGCCTTGCCAAAAAGGGCGGTTTCGAGCCGTTGTAAAGTGAGTCCACGCTTGAGAATGGGGTGGTAGAAATGGGCCTGCTGAAGCACATCAAAGAGGTTGAAGATTTTGTATCCCACAGTTTGGTTTTGGATGATCTCGTGACGGAGCAAGGTGGTGGTGAAGTTTTGCGGAGTGAAGCATACAATCTGTTCGTAATGGGAAAGTCTCTCGATCAGGAGGTCGATGGCTTCTTTCCAGCGGCTGTGGTCTTCGAAACAGTCCCATGCCAAGCAGCCTCCTTGTTCATGTTCACCTTGCAACGCGAAAGCCAAAATCAACTCATCGTATGGCCTGGCACCATCCATTTCGGGCACGGCGGGACGGTGAAGCAGCAGGTTCAAATAAGCGACAGACTTTGGTTTAGGTTGTGGCGTAAGTGAGTAAAGCGTCTTATAATCAATATAGTATGAATTGGTTTCCAATGCTTCAATTTGGTGTGACTCCTCCGAATCGGGGTCGAGATGCTGGAGCATCTTGGCATTCGTGTTCAAGCCGTTGAAATAGTTGTTGAATAGCGTTTCGTCGTCCATCGCTGTGGTGAAGAGGAAACTGTTTTTGGGCACATGTTTCCAACAATGGCCTTGAAAATCACAAGGGTAGGGGTTGTGACATTGCGTCCCGATGTCGACCAAAGGGGCGTGGGGAAGGGCCACCACGGCTTTCAAACGCTCTACGTTTTGTGCCACAAACGCTTCGCGCTCAACAACATAATCCATCACCGACTCCAATTTGAAGAGTTGTTTCACGTCTATGGGACCTTCTTTCACGTAGCCATCGTTGAGGTACATCAGCTTGAAGTCGCTGAGTGGCACCTGGCAGCCGTGCAGCACATAGTATTGGAGGGCGGCATCATTATAATAGGTGTCGCTGAGGCGCAATGAGCTCTTCACTTCTACGGCCAACCAGCGCTCGCCGTCGCGAACGAGCATGTCAAGCATGATGAGCGTGTCATTGTATTGAAA
>CAMUYT010000127.1 GCA_947164955.1 uncultured Bacteroidales bacterium
GTCGCGCAGGTCGTCGGGCATCTTCTCGCGGTTGGCCTTGTATTCGCTGTATTCGGCCTGTCGTTGGGCGGTGCCGGCCACGTCGAAGGCCACGCCGATGTGGGTGGGTTTTTCGTTTTTCAGGATCTCGTAGAGTGAGTTCAAGAAGCCGATGATGGCGGAGGTGTTGAGGCCTTTCGAGTTGATGCGGGGATTCTTGTTCATGGCGAAGAATGCCCTGTAAATCAGTGCGTAGGCATCCAAAAGAAAGAGTCGTTTCTCAGCGTTTTCCATTTTTTCTTAATTTGAGGGCAAAAATAATGGTTTTTGACGAAAAATCGGAAAAAACGCTTGTATTCAAAAAAAGTTGTACCTTTGCACCCGAAAACGAGTAATTATCGGTCGCAAGATACGGCCTAAATCTTTCTTAAGCAATTGATTGTCAATTTATTGACTTATGTATTTGCTTTGAGAAGTGAAAATTGTCTTACCTTTGCGACTCATTTATCAACTAAAAAAAGAGAACTATGTCAGAAATTTTGAATGAAATTGTTCCGATCATTGCTGAAAAACTTGGCGTTGATCCTTCAGAAGTCACCATGGAAGCCAGCTTCACTAACGACCTGGGTGCCGATTCATTGGACACCGTCGAACTGATGATGGAATTTGAAAAGAGCTTCAACCTCTCCATCCCGGACGACCAACAGGAAAACATCCAAACCGTTGGCGACGTTGTCAGACTCATCGAGAAGATGCGTGCTGAAAACAATTGATTTTCAATTAACTTAGAGAAATAAAGTTATTCATGGAATCGAAACGCGTAGTCGTCACTGGCCTGGGAGCCATCACCCCTATCGGAAACACCGTCAAGGAATTCTGGGAGGGATTGGTGAATGGAAAGAACGGTGCTGGCGAGATTACCCGTTTCGATTCTGCTTTATACAAGACGCATTTCGCCTGCGAGGTGAAGGGCTACAACCCCGACGATTTCTTCGACAAGAAGACCGCGCGCAAATACGACTTGTTTGCCCAATTCGACATCGTGGCCGCCGACGAGGCCATTGCCGACTCGGGCATTACCCCTGAAAACACCAACTTCGACGAAGTCGGCGTGATGTTGACTTCGGGCATCGGCGGTGTCAATCACTTCTTCAACGAGATGAAGGAGTTCTTCCAGAATGGCGACGGAACGCCCCGTTTCAGTCCTTTCCTCATCACCAAGATGATTGTCAACATGCCTTCTGGTGTCATCTCCATCAAATACGGCTTTTGCGGTCCCAACTATGCCACCGTATCGGCTTGCGCCTCTTCGGCTCATGCCATCATCGATGCCTTCAACTACGTCCGTTATGGCAAGTCGAAGGTCGTCGTGGCAGGTGGCGCGGGAGCAGCCATCGGCGAGTGTGGTATTGGCGGCTTCAACTCGATGCACGCCCTTTCGACGCGCAACGACGACCCGCTGACGGCTTCGCGGCCCTTCGACCTCAACCGCGACGGCTTCGTCATGGGTGAGGGCGCTGGCAGCCTCGTGTTGGAAGAATACGAGCACGCTGTGGCACGTGGCGCCAAGATTTATGCCGAAGTCGTTGGTGGTGGCGCATCGGCCGACGCCTATCACATCACCGCCCCACATCCCGAGGGCAAAGGAGGCATCCTCAGCATGCGCCGTGCCTTGGCCGATGCCGAACTTAGTCCTGAGGCTATCGACCATATCAACACGCATGGTACCTCAACGCCCGCAGGCGATTTGGCCGAGCCTATCGCCATCAAAGAGGTGTTTGGCGAACATGCCTACAACATCAGCATCAATTCCACCAAGTCGATGACGGGTCACTTGCTTGGCGGCGCTGGCGCCATCGAAGCCATTGCCAGCATCCTTGCACTCAAAAACGGCATTATTCCGCCTACCATCAACCATTTCGACGATGACCCGCAAATCGACAGCCGTCTCGATTTCACTTTCAACCAGGCCAAGAAACGCGATATTCATTACGCCTTGTCCAACTCTTTCGGTTTTGGTGGACAAAACGCTACCTTGATCTTCAAAAAGTTTGAATCCTAAAATGGCTTTCCGCACGATCTTTAGCCCTAAAGACCCTCAAGACAAGGAGCTTTACAACTATATCCACAGTATCTTTGGATTCTATCCTAAAAATATCGCCCTCTATCGTGTGGCTTTCACGCATAAGTCGGTCGTGAGTGAGACTGTGGGCAACTATCACGTCAGCAACGAACGTATGGAATACCTCGGCGATGCGGTGTTGAGCGTGGCCGTGGCAGATTACCTTTTCCACACCTATCCCACCCAGCCCGAAGGCTTCCTGACGGAGATGCGCTCACGCATTGTCAGCCGCGCCTCCCTCAATAAGCTTTCCGACAAACTTGGTTTTGGCAATTACATCCGCCATACCCCAGATGCGGGCAATAATGCTCGCTCGATGGGCGGCAATGCCTTTGAGGCTTTTATGGGTGCCATCTATCTCGACCGCGGCTTCGATTTCACCAAGCACATCATCATCGATCGCATCGTTCGCGTCCACATCGATCTCGACGAACTGCAAAACACCGATGTCAATTTCAAGAGCAAACTCCTCGAATGGGCTCAGAAAAACAAAAAAAATACCAGCTTCAAGATGTTGGAAGAGATTGGCGAGGGACAAAAGAAGCGCTATCATGTGCAAGTGGTCATCGATGGTCAACCTTATGCCGATGGCCTCGACCGTTCAATTCGCGGTGCCGAGCAGCTGGCAGCCGAAAAAACTTGCAAAATATTGTTCAACGCCGATTGAGTTTTTCGGGACATTGCGTATCTTTGCGCTATGAATAACACCAAAGAAAAGATACAGATAGCCTCGTTTGACGATACTCTTGTGGTGGGCGTCAATTCCGCATTGGTCGACTATAAGTTGGCATGGAACATTAACGCCAAACTCTCGCTCGATTTGGCCAGATACGACGATATCGTTTTTGAGGGTGTGCCTTTCTCCTTCTTCTATTATTCGGCCGGCGAAAACTACAATGTCTATAACCTTGTTTCATTGGTCTATCGGGACAAGGTGCTCTATTCCCACAAGCCGCGTCTCGACTATTTTTTCTTAATACAGAACACCTTGTCGGCCGAAAGGCAAATCACGATCATGCGTAACCTCCGTGAGACGGAGGGTATAGGTCATGCTTTCGTGTTGGAGAAAGACAGGAACTTGCGGCAAGTGTTGGAAACTATTGCCATTTGCGAGCAGCAGATGATCGACAAGAAGAAGCAACTGAACGATATTAAGGCGGTGCGCCAACAAATGCGCGAACGTGAGGCACAATTGGCTGCCCTTAGGGCGCAATCGTGATCTCGATGCCGTTTTCCGCTGTCACATACGAAGCCATACAATCGCTGATGCCTAAGGTGAGACGATGTTTGCCCAAGGCCACTTGGTTGTTGACAATGGTAAACATCGGCCCTTTCAGTGTGGCGTGAGGCGCTATCTCGGCGAAATGCTCATAGAAGCAATAGGTGATGCCGTCGCCAGGGAGGTAATGCATCCTTAGTCCCATGATGAAATCGGGGTTGCGGAAAACGATGGGAGCATCGCAAGGGTTATGGATGGTGTATTCCATCCGGATGGTGTCGCCGCGATGGAAAACCATATCCCCGTTAGTATCTGAGTTGAGAATACGGAAGCTTTTTTCCAAACGATTGGGCGACTCGAATCGCTGCATGAGATAGCCATCGAATTCGGTCTTGTCGACCCTGAACGATGTTGAGAGGTTGGGCACTTTCCCGCAAACCAACACCTCTTTCCCGATCCAAGCCTTGTCGAATTGCCATAGGTCGTACTGCGTCGTGCGGTCAAAGTATCCCCTCACGGTGGAGCTCTCCTTGCCCGTGAAATAGTGGTACAATGCAGGTCGTTGGAAAGAACCCCGAAACACCACTGGCCGGCTTTCAGCCACTGTGTTGACAGCTTGGTAATAGCTCTCCTTTTGGTTAAAGCCAAAACGCGCGGCCAAAGGCGTCATCAAAATGATGCGCGCCACCATGATAACAAGGACCGAAGCCATCACAAAACGTTGTATGTATTTGCGAAGCTTTTCATCGTTCAAGGCCTTGCGATAGACCAGGATCACAGCAGGAATGACACATAAGAAAGTCCAATGTGGCTCCACATGCCCGCGGAAGGCCATTAGCCAGAAGAAGAAAAAGAACCCGATGAGAATGAATTTCAGCCCCCGTTCGAAAACCCCAGTAGGTGTCCCCCTTTTAAGGGGGGCAGGGGGGATTCGAACACAATTCCTATCCTTAATCAATACATACACCACAGCCCCAAACGTAAACGGATTGAAAATCAGCAGCTGGTTGGGCAGATACTCCCAAAAATAGCTCCAACGGAAAGGCTCGCTGCGTCCCGAAAGATGGTAACGGAAACTCGGAAAGTCGGCGTGGATTTGCCATAGGATATGTGGCGTCAGTAAGGCTAAGGCCACGAGACAAGCCACCCAAAACTTGCCGTCTTTCAACAAACGAAGGTTGGATAGCACAATCAAGCTTAACAACAAGAATGCGTGGTATTTGCTGTAGACCATCAAGGCCATTGTAAGTCCCATCAGCAGGGCGTTTTTCCAGGTTTGGTCTTGCAGATATTGCTGATAAACCAACAAAAACAGGGCCGAAAACAGGATTAAAGCCGAGTCGGGCGTGGCCACGAAACCGTAGATGTTGAACATCACGATGGAAAACGCCAGGGTGAAAAATAGTAGCGTAGCGTCAAAAATTGTAGGGCTGTCACATTGTGGCAGCCGTGAATTATCGCATTTTGGCAGACAATTGAAGGATGCGATTTTCCAAATGACAAACAACGTCAAACACGACGCAATAATCGTGAAAAACCTCACGCCCAAGGTTCCAGAAAACAATTTGCTGCTGAGAAAGGTCATCAAAGCCACCATGGGCGGGTGGTCGAAATAGCCCCAGTCTAGGTGCTCGCCCCAAAGGTGGTAATAGGCCTCGTCTTCCTGTATCTCGGTGAAGATGCCTTGTAACAGGTTGACGACAAACCAAACGAAAAGGCCACAACAAAGGCAAAATTTCCAATTGAAAATCTTGTCCTTTGTCATGGCGTTATCTTGTTTGTAGGGCTGTCACATCGTGGCAGCCGCATGGATTGGTTTCCTATGCGGTTGCCATAGTATGACAGCCCTACGATAAATTATCCCACATGAATGTTTTCCTTCACCAGTTTCAAAATCTTCTCGGTGTCGTTGCCCAATTCCTTGCGGAGGTTGGCATCGTTGAAGTCGGTGAGGAATTTGATCATATAGTCGACGATGCTGTCGGAGAACACGCCCTTGTCGGTGTAAATCTTGCGGTCCTTGGCCAATTCCTTGGCGGCGGCCACGCAGCTGTCGGGCAGTTGTTCGAGACTCTCTTGGAGCTTCTTGTTCTTGTCGTCGTGGATGTTGACGCCGAGGCCGACGTAGGTCTTTTCGGCCACTTCGAGGGCGTTGGGCATCTCGAAGCCGTGGCGGGCGGCGCAGCAGAGGGCGGCCATCAGCAGGTACATGTCGGCGCAGCCGTCGGAGGCACGCCATTCGAAGGTCTGCTTCTCGCTGAAGTCCTTGTTCGACTTCTTCTCAAGCGGGTTGGCGTTGGCAGCCATGTCCTTGCCGTTGTTGATCCAGCCGAGCGGCACGCGCACCAAGGCGCTGCGGTTCGAGTAGGACCAGCACAACGAGGTCGGGGCTTCCTGATGGGGCACCAGGCGGAGGAACGACAGCGGGTTGGGGTTGCCGAAGGCAGGCAGCGAAGTGCCAGCGTCCATGTAGCCGGCGATGGCTTTCTTGCCGTAGTCGCTGAGTTCGCCCTTGTTGACCATCACGCTCTTGCCGTCCTTCGTGAACTTGCAGTGGACGTGCATTCCCGAACCGGCCTTGCCCACAGTGATCTTCGGGGCGAAAGTCAAAGTGACGCCATATTCGTAGGCCAACTGGCGCATGATCCACTTGGCGACCACGAGTTGGTCGGCGGCATCCTCGATGTTGGTGGGCAGGAACTCGATTTCATTCTGTTCGTAGATCTTGCCGTCGTGGGTGAAGTTGCCCACTTCGGAGTGACCGTACTTAATCAAGCCACCAGCTTGGGCGATGAGGCGCATGGCCTCGACGCGGTACTCGGTGAACTTGTTGAAAGGGGCGCTCTCGTGGTAACCCTTTTGGTCGGGCACCTCGTAGATTTCCTCGTCGTCGGCGATGATGTAATATTCCAGCTCGCCCATGGTTTCCATCTTCAGGCCCGTGGTCTTCTTGAAGGCTTCGTGGGCTTTGTGGAGGATGTGTTCAGGTGAACTCTCGAAAGGCTCGCCGTCGCGGTTGTAGAACGAGCAGAGGATGTCCAACGTGGGCACTTCGGTGAAGGGGTTGCGGAAGGCCGTGCGGTACTTCGGCACCACGTAGAGGTCGCTCTTTCCGGCTTCGATGAAGGGGAAGAGGCTCGAGCCGTCGACACGTTCGCCGGCAGTGAGGATGTTCTCAAGGTGTTCCGCGCTGTGGATCACGAAGTTGAGGGTCTTCAGTTTGCCGTCCCAGCCACAATAGTGGAAGTTGACGAATTCTATTTCATTTTCCTCGCAGTAACGAATGATGTCGGCGCGAGTGAATTCCGATGCAGGCTTTTGGAGGTACTGCACCAGACGATTGGGGTTCATGGCAATTTTTGCGTCCATTACGATTTGTATTTCAGATTTAAA
>CAMUYT010000128.1 GCA_947164955.1 uncultured Bacteroidales bacterium
TTGACAATGCGCAGATTGTGGAAAAAACCATAAACGAAATTTACAGTTTGGAATTCGAATACCCTTTGATGAACGAGGTGATGCGCATCATGAAAGAAGAGAATCTGGAGCAGCAAAACCCGCGATTCGGATTGGACTGCTATTTGGAGTTTTCAACAAGGAAAAATGACGCTTCAAGAATTTTCGACAAATTTAGCAATTTATTTGGTGTAAAAATTAGCCACATTAAAACGATGTAAATCAACATTTTATATATTTTCTATTTTCCTTAGAATCAAAAATCTCGTATATTAGGAAAAAGAAAATCGAAAGTCAATAGGAAAATAATTTTTTTATAAACAATAAATCGATTATTTTTGCAAGGTCAAAAAGGCCCATTAAACGGGATAAAACAAACCGCTTTATTGAACTCACAAAGTAGTTTAAAAGACAATAAATTAAATGTATTTGCAATGACGAACAACCATGTGGAAATATGGAATAGGTGTCTGTCTGTGATTAAAGACAACGTCACAGAGCAGAGTTATGCGACATGGTTCGAACGCATTGTGCCACTTTCGCTGGTCAACAATACGCTCACCATCGAGGTGCCCACCTATTTCTTTGTGGAGTATCTCGAGGAGCACTACATCGACCTGCTAAAGACCGTCATCAAACGCTTTGTTGGAGAGAAGGGCAAGTTAGATTACAAGGTGGTTGTTGACAGTGCAGACAGTGCCGGCACCATCACCGTGCCAAGTGCCAACCGCAAATACCCCAAGAACCCTATCGGCCAACCCCCACCGCAACGTTTGTCGGAAGGACCCATCAACCCATTCGTCATCCCAGGCCTTAAGAAACTGCAAATCGATTCGCAGCTCAACGAAAACTACACCTTCGACAATTTCATCGAGGGCGAATGCAACAGACTTGCCCGATCGGCTGGTTTGAAAATTGCCAAAGACCCAGGAAAGACAGCTTTCAACCCCTTGGTCATCTACAGCGGAACTGGCTTGGGGAAGACCCACTTGTGCCATGCCATAGGATTGGAAACCAAACGCTTGCATCCTGAGAAAACCGTCCTCTATGTGCAAGCCGAGCAACTCTCGACCCAATATGTGACGGCCAACAAAAACAACAACCGGCCCGACTTCATCAACTTCTACCAGATGATTGACGTGCTTATCGTCGACGACATCCAATTCCTTTCGGGGAAAGCAGGCACACAAGACGTCTTCTTCCACATCTTCAACCATTTGCAGCAAAACAACAAACAAATCGTCATCACAAGCGACAAGTTCCCGTCAGACCTGCAAGGGATGGAAGACCGACTGCTGTCGCGTTTCAAATGGGGTTTGACTGCCGACCTGCAGTCGCCTGACCTGAGCACACGCACCTCCATCATCAGGGAGAAACTGCACGACAACGGCATCACCTTCCCTGACGAGGTAGTGCAATACATAGCAAGTAATGTACGCAACAACATACGCGAACTGGAAGGCGTGATGAATTCATTGATGGCGCAGTCGCTCCTCAACAAGAAAGCAGTCACCATCGAGATGGCACAACAGATCATTGACCGTTTCGTGCGCAACACCGTCAAGGAAGTTTCTGTGGAATACATCATCAACACCGTCTGCGAGTACTTCAAGATCACACCTGAACAGATGGGGCTTAACACACGGAAACATCAGGTGGTGCAAGCCCGCCAAATCGCCATGTATCTTTCGAAGAAGTATTCCAATGCCAGCCTGGTTTCCATCGGACAACAGTGCGGCAAGAAAGACCATGCGACAGTACACCATGCCTGCAAGACCATTGGCGACCGCCTTGAAACCGACAAACAATTCAAAGTAATGTTTGCCGACATCGAGAAAAGAATTGCCATGCAATAATCAGCTATGACCAACAATTTCGGAAAACTCTATTTGGTACCCAACCTGCTTGGCGCCACCAAGCCCGAACAAGTGATTCCTGCCGGAACGCTTGAAATAGTGAGACGCCTGAACCACTTCGTGGTGGAGAACACCCGCACCTCGCGCCGTGTGCTGAGCCGCATCGGGATGGAAACGCCTATCGACGACATCGAATTCATCGAACTCGACAAGCACAACGCCCGCAACCTCGACCTGATGGAACACCTCGGCGCATGCCTGCAAGGCGAGGACATGGGGCTGATGTCGGAGGCCGGGACACCTTGCGTGGCCGACCCAGGCGCTTTGGTCGTCGACTTGGCCCATTCCGCTGGCATCCAAGTGGTTCCACTAGTCGGGCCGAATGCAATGATTCTGGCTTTGATGGCCTCGGGCTTCAACGGTCAGACCTTCGCCTTCCACGGCTATCTGCCCATCAAGAGTCCCGAAAGGCAAAACGCCATCAAGGACTTGGAGCGCCGCTCGATGGCCAACAACGAGACGGAGCTGTTCATCGAGACGCCTTTCCGCAACAACGCCATGCTGCAGGACCTCTGCAAGAACCTCCACCCTGCCACGCGCGTATGCGTCGCCTGTAACCTCACCTGTGACGACGAACTCATCATCAGCCAAAGCATCGGGGAATGGAAGAGCTACAAAGGCGACCTAAACAAGAAGCCCGCTGTGTTTTTGGTTTACAGCGAGCCAAGAAAAAGTTTCCAAAAGAGAAAGTAATACTACGGGATATTCAACACCCTGTGAATCTGCAACGAAAGCCGCCATACGGGATGGCTTTTCACGGCCTCGACACAGGCTTTCATGTTGGCTTGGCATTGTTTTTCATCCTCGCAAAAACACGGCTGCAAGAAACGGGATTTTGCCTCAATGTCATCATATTGCGCCAAATCCTGACCCAAAAAGACGACCTTCAACTCATTGCAACGCTTCACGACACAAGGCGCTGCATCGCCGCCCTCAAATGCGGTTTTCGGCGAAAGCGTCACCCAATCGAGGTTCGAGGGCAACGGGCGCGTGCCATTTGTTTCGATGGCGATGGTCTTGCCCGTCTTCTGCTTCAGTTCGGCAACAAAAGCCTCGTCGATGAACAAGGAAGGCTCGCCGCCTGTCAGCACAAGTAATGACGCATCGGGGTATTTGTTGATCTCATCGACAATCTCTTGCAACGACATCATCGTTCCATCTTGATGTTGCGTGTCGCAGAAATGGCAACGCAAATTGCAGCCGCTGAAGCGCACGAAAACAGCGGGCGTTCCGCTATGGAAGCCTTCGCCTTGGAGGGAATAGAATATTTCGTTTATTTTGTACATGGTTTCTTTTTCTCACAAAACCCACAAAACTTGCAAAACCTTATTAGGGCTTTGGGAAAGCGGCCAACCAGCCCGCTTTCCGACGGCAACCCGGTTGGGTGCCGCCCTCAATAAAAGATAGTTTTGACGGTTTTGTAGGTTTTGTGACCATAAAATCAATCAAAGTTTTGCGGTGCATCGTCCTTGATGTAGGAGGCCTTGTTGTCGCGCGACTCCCACACGTCGGCGCGATAGCAGTTGGGCACGGTGTCGACGATCCATTTGGCCAAATTCTCGGCCGTAGGATTGAAGTCCAACACTTCATTGATGTTGGTGTGGTCTATCTTTCCGTGAATCAGTCGCTTGATTACGGTGAAGTCACAAACCATGCCGTTGCTGTCTAACTTTTCAGCACGGCAATACACATTGATTTTCCAGTTGTGGCCGTGCAGGTTCTCGCATTTGCTCTCATAATCGAGATAGAGCTGGTGACATGCAGATATTTCCAGGGTTTTTCTGACGTAATACATATTCAGTTATCAGTTTGTAGTTGATCAGTTATCAGTAGTAGGGCTGTCACAATTACCCCTTTCAAAGGGGGCAGGGGGATTGGGCAGCCGTACTATCAATTTTCATATTCGGTTTTGTCATCGATGCCGGCTTCGCGGAGGGCTTCGATGCGTTCGCGGCAGGTGCCGCATTTGCCGCAATGCTTCTCGCCGCCTTTGTAGCACGAATAGGTCTCACTGTAGTCGAGGCCCAAAGCCTTGCCGTGACGAGCTATTTCGGCTTTGCTCAGATGGGTGTAAGGCGCAAAAACCGTGACTCCATCATACGTTCCCGCCGACATGGCCTCCGACATCGCATTGACGAAGCCAGGACGGCAGTCGGGATAGATCGAATGGTCGCCGGCATGGTTGGCAATCATCACACGCTTCAGGCCGTTGCTTTCGGCGATACCGCAAGCGATGGCCAACATGATGCCGTTGCGGAACGGCACCACGGTCGATTTCATGTTTTCGTCGTTGTAGTTGCCTTCGGGGATGTCGTCGGCGGTCATCAGCAAGGCACTCTTGAAATAGCGGTGCATGAACTCCAACGGGACGATGATATGCTTGATACCCAGGCGTTGGCAATGGGTGACGGCACACACACGCTCGCGGCCGTTTTGCGTCGAGCCATAGTCGAAGGTGATAGCCAAGGCGATTTCGTCCTTGAACTCGTAAAGCATTGTGGTGGAGTCCATGCCACCGGAGATGATGATTACTGCGTCTTTCATTTCAGTTGACAGTTGTTCAGTTATTCAGTTGTTCAGTTAGGAGTTGCGGAAACTGGAAAGGAGACGTTCGCGCACCATGTCTTGGTGTTCGGCATCGCCGTAATTGGCGAAAGGCTTGATGGAGATACCGCCACGGGGATTGAACAACCCAATGACTTCCAAATATTTGGGCTCCATCAGCTTGACCAAGTCTTTCATGATGATGTTGACACAATCCTCGTGGAAGTCGCCGTGATTGCGGAAACTGAAGAGGTAAAGTTTCAGGCTCTTGCTTTCCACCATCAGTGTGCGCGGAATGTAATTTATAATAAGGTGTCCGAAGTCGGGCTGGCCTGTTTTGGGGCACAACGATGTAAACTCGGGACAATCCAAAGTCACAAGGTATTCGTTCTCAGGATGTTTGTTCTCAAACGTCTCCAACACCTCGGGCGTATAGTCATAGCTATAATGCGTATTTTGGTTGCCCAACAGCGTCACACCCTTCAATTCTTGTTCGTTTCTTGACATGCGTATAAAATTTGCTGCAAAATTAATAAAAAATGTAGAGACGCGCCACAGCACGTCTCTACAAACCTATAAATTTGACATTTAGCACCCTTGCGTAGCCCGTTCCAGTCGTTTCATGATCGAGAAGATGAACACGGCCGAGAGGAGACAAAGCGCAACAAGCACGCCCCAGACCATCCAGAGCGGCATACCTGTACCCCAAATACGGGCGATGACGCTGGTGAGGTAGTTGCCGATGGCGGTCACGCAGAACCACAAGCCCATCATCATGCCTTTGTATTTCGGAGGTGCCACCTTCGTGACGAACGAAATGCCGATGGGGCTCAGCAGTAACTCGGCGAAAGTCAGCACGAAATAGGTGCTAATCAGCCAATTGGGTGACACTAAGGTACTGCTCACGCCGCCTTGCGCTTTCAGTTCGGCAGGGCTGGCCAAGGGGAACGAGGCGACGACCAAAATCAGGAAACCCAAGGCGGCCACAATCATGCCCATGCCAATCTTGCGTGGCGAGGAAGGCTCCTTGCCTTTCTTGGCCAAGGCCCCGAACACCGCCATCGAGACGGGCGTAAGCGCGACCACAAAGAACGGGTTGAATTGCTGGAACTGTTGCGGCAAGATGCTAATCGGGTCGGGCATACCGAGATACAAAGCGATGGCGCCAGCCCAAAGCAGCGCCGTTACAATTCCGCAAATCGTTTTGTTGCGCTTCGTCTCCGACTGGAAAATGCCGAACAGTGTATAAACCGAGATGGCAATCAGTGTCAACGACCAAATGTTGAAGCCGATGCGGGTAAAGCCTGTCGCCGAGCTTTGCGTGTAGTCGCGGGCAAAGTAGGTCAGGCAGAGGCCGGCCTGCTGGAACGACATCCAGAAGAAGATGACCACAGCGAAGACCATCACCAAAGCCGTGATACGCTCGCGGGTCTGCTCCTTCGAGAGTTCCTCGACGTGGACTGTGGTGTGTTCCATCGTCTTGGCCTGTTTTGCGTTGACATCGGCATGTTGGAACCACTTGCGGCAACTCAGGTAAATCGCCATCGAGAGAATCAACGAGAGGCAAGCCACGCCGAAACCGTAGTTATAGGCTCCTGACAAAGCATCGATGTAGTTGTTGGCAAAGCCAGCGAGGTTGGTGATGTCGCCACCCTGTTGCACCGCCAAGGCCTCGAACTTGGAGAGCGCTTCGGGCGTGATGGTGCCGTCCAAATACTGGTGCGCCAACGAAGGGATTTGCGGCACATAGCTGAACCCCGCCTTGCCGAGGAACAAATCCGTGACTTTGGTAGCCGTGATGGGCGCAAACATCGATCCGATGTTGATGGCCATGTAGAACAGGCTGAAGCCGTTGTCGCGGAAAGCGCTGTATTTGGCTTCATCGTATAGGTTGCCCACCATCACTTGCAGGTTGCCTTTGAAGAGGCCCGTGCCGATCGCGATGAGCGCCAAGGCCGAAAACATGGTGATTTTGGCTGTGGCCGTTGCCATGGGTACTGCCAGCAGCAGGTAGCCGAGAAACATCACCACGATGCCCGACTTCACCATCTTGCC
>CAMUYT010000129.1 GCA_947164955.1 uncultured Bacteroidales bacterium
AATCCTGCGGAGGCTTTGAAGAAGGAATGATTGCAAGTTTGTTTTCATAGAAATTCAGCCAAAACCAAGAATTTTCATTGGTTTTGGCTGAATTTCTAAAACAATGAATCTAATGTAAGTATGTCATTTATAATGGTTTTATGATTTGATTCTGTTGTTCCGAATGTCTCGATTATTTGGTATCAGTTGATGCTCTCGTAAATGGGTCGTAGGAAGATGCTATGTTCAGAGTCGTCAATTTCCTATCGGTAGAATCTGGCATTGTACTATAAACGGTGTCTATCGTGATGAGTCTTTCTCCCAGCATGGAAACGATAATGCCGTGATAATCGAATGGTTTGTTTTTATATGTGATTGTGAACCAGCATTTTGGAAAATATGATTCAGGTGTTATGATAATGGTGTCGGCAGATCTATCAGGGGTTTTCTGCAATGCTTCTTGCAATAAAACTTGCCGGGCAAATTGGGCTGTGCTCCCAAAATAATAAGTGCTGTCGGGGAAGGTGGTTAAGCCGTTCTTGGAGTTGATGGAATCGTTTTGCCTCAGAATCGGCCTGACTTCCAGGAAGAAATTCTCGTTGTCGATGATGACGACCTCATTACTCGCTTGACCAATTGCTAATCCCATCGGAATGGCCAAAAGGCTGTTGTTAATGATGTGTAATCCCATAGACCACAGGATGTTGTGGTTGATGACAAGATAAGACGCAAAAAGGCCAAAGCCAAGTTTGTGGATTATTCCCACAATTGTTAGGACTTTGTCCTCGTTGTAATTGCCTAAATGCGCCAAGGCGAAAACGACGGAAGACAGCAGCATCAATGCGAAAAGCCGTTTGCGTTTGTCGTCGTTGAAAACCGTGAGAATCACTGTGCCGGCAAGTATTGTCAGCAGTGCAACCCACCACCCAATCGCGATACTCCATACCGATATGAGGATGACAGAAACAATGCCGGTCCAAAGTTTGCCATTGCCCCAAAGGCGGAAACTGACTTCCTCAATGATGGGTCCGATAAAGCCAATGTACAGGACTGCGGACCAGATGCCAAATCTGTACATCAGGGAGTAGAAATAAGATGTCAAAGGGCTGTTGGCTTCATCAATTGTTGGGTTGGTGATGGCGTAAACAATCAGGATGACAAGGCATATCGTTACGATGCCCAAGCCCCACCATAATGCCCAGCGGAAAAGACGCGGCTTGGATGTGGTTGCTTTGTTTTCAACAATTTCCATAATATCATCGAATTATCGAGGACAAAATTACGCACTTCCGATATATTATGAGCAAAACCTTCAAAAAATTCCCGAAATTGAAAGCCATTGTAAACTTTCTTTACACCACTGTAAAGAACCTTTACACTTTACATTTTACACTTAAATCTTAAATCATTGAATATTAAATATTTACAAATTTGGCACGAATTATGCTATTGGGTTTTGCGTTTGACAATAAACTATAAACCATGGATTATATGAATGGAATGGATGGCGCGAAGCGGGTTGTTGGACTCCCCCCTGCCCCCCTCAAGAGGGGGAATCGCAAAGCGACGAGGAACTTGGGCCCGGCAGGCCAGCGTCCGGCAGGCCGTCCCCCTCTTGAGGGGGTGCCCGCAGGGCGGGGGAGTCAAAAGACCCCGGCAGGCCCAGCCCCGAAGGGGCGACAGCTCATAAGCAGGCGGTGTAACCCCCTGCATAACAACAAGAAATCAATCAATAAAAAATCAGCGATATGGAAATCAGTTCAATGGACAGAAAAATCGAAAAGAAAAAAGGCATCGCTCGTGCGTTCACCAAGAAAGCGTTGCCGTTTTGGGGCGGTGCTTTGCTCCTCATCTTCATCTTGTGGCTCATCTTCCGCGACGATGCCACCAAACTGCGCGTCGACGCCGACAACATCAGCATCGGGACGGTGACCTCGGGCGAGTTCAACGACTACATCCGCATCAGCGGACAAGTGGCCCCGATGACCACCATCCAGATCAGCCCCTTGGAGGGCGGTGTGGTGCAACAGATTGTCACCGAGGAAGGTAGCCGCGTCAAGGCCGGCGATGTCATCCTCATCCTCAGCAACGAGAACCTTGACATGCAAATCCTCAACGCCGAGGCCGAACTCGCCGAGAAGGAGAACATCCTACGCAACACGTTGATCCAGATGGAGCAGCAGAAGCTGAGCCTCGAACAGGAGAAGATGCAGCTGCAGACCGAGGTGCGCCGCAACCGCCGTAGCTACGAGGCGCAGAAGGCGCTCTTCGACGACGGCCTCATCGCCCGCGAGGACTTCCTGAAGGCCGAAGAGGACTACCAGCTCAGCAACGACCGCCTCGGCCTCGTGCGCAACCGCGCCAAGCAAGACAGCCTCTACCGCTCGGTGGAAATCACGCAGATGCGCGAGAGCCTTGAGAACATGCGCGTCAATATGCTGATGATTCGCCACCGCAAGGAAAACCTCACCATCAAGGCGCCCATCGACGGCGAACTGGGCCTTTTGGACGTGGTGCTCGGCCAAAGCGTGGCGGCAGGCTCGAAGATTGGGCAAATCAACAACTTGGATAGCTACAAGATTGAAGCCCAGGTGGATGAGCATTACATCGATCGCGTGTCGGCGGGTTTGGAGGCCACCTTCGAGCGGCAGAGCGAGCGCTATCAGGCGCAAATCCGTAAGGTGTATCCCGAGGTGCGCGATGGCAAGTTCAAGGCCGACTTCAAGTTTGTGGGCCAGCAGCCCGACAACATCCGCAGCGGCCAGACCTATTACCTCAACCTGCAGCTGGGTCAGCCCGTGGAGGCCGTGCTCATCCCGCGTGGCGCGTTCTACCAGAAGACGGGCGGCAAGTGGGTCTTCGTGGTCAGCCCCGACGGCAGCAAGGCCACGCGCCGCGACATCAAGATTGGGCGGCAGAACCCGCAGTATTACGAGGTGGTGGAAGGCTTGGAGCCAGGCGAGAAGGTGATCACTTCGAGCTATGACGGCTTCGGTGACTCGGAAGTGCTTGTTTTTTAGTCACAAAGCCAACAAAACAATGCAAAAACATAGAAACTACAGATTGCACAGATGAAACGGATTGGAAACAGAGAAATTAAAAGGCGCAGGCGCCAAATTCATACCGATTCCTGCCGGCATCTGCCCTCTGTAAAATTGGGCGCTTGCGACCCCTAAATTTTGGCAACGCGACTCTGTAAAATCTGCGAAATCTGTAGTTAAATAGAAATCTTAAATTTTTGAATATTAAATCCATACGAATATGAAATCATTCTGGAACTTCCTAATGCGGAACAAACTCTACGCCCTCATCAACCTTTTGGGCTTGACCGTCTCAATGGCATTCGTGCTGCTCTTGGCGGTGTATGTGCAGAAACAACTCTCCACCGATGCCTTCCAAGAGAACGCTGACAGAATTTTTGTCATCACCAACGAGGAAAGCCTCAATATGGGCTATTGGTTAGACAAGCACTTGCGCAACCAATTCCCCGAAATTGAGAAATCGTGCGCGGTTTGTAACTATTCTTTCAATGAGGAGTTTAGCATTGACGGCGAGACCGTCTATGGTAGCCTCACCTTCGCGGACTCGTGTTTCTTCGAGATGTTCAGCTACGACCTTGTGAAAGGCTCGAAGGCCGATTGGAAAATATCAGGTGACCGTTGTATGGTGAGCGAGGCGTTTGCCAACGCGCATTTCGGCGACAAAGACCCCATCGGGCGACAAATCATACTGGAAAGAAACGATGGCTACCCCATGGTGGTGTGCGGCGTTTTCAAAGACTTCGGCAACAGCATCATCAACGCGCCAGATGTGTTGGGACATGGCAATTTGATGCCGATTATCAACCCGGCCAACAATGAGCGCATGAGCAATGGTGGCGGCGGAGGTGTCTGCTTCGTGATGACTTATCCGGGTGCGGATTTGCAGGCTCGCCACGACGACATTTTGGCTTGGTGCGAGGAAAACTTCTGGGTTTATAAGCAAAAGTATGACGAGGTGCGCATCATCCCGCTGCGTGAGGTGTATTTCCTTAAAGAAGGAGCACAGGATCATACAGCCACTGTGAGTTTGGGCAACCGCTTTTTTGTGAACCTATTATTGGCCATGTGCCTGATGCTTTTGTTGTTCGCCATACTCAACTATTTGAATCTTTCCACTGCACTCATCGGTTTTCGCGCCAAGGAAATGGCCACGCGGAGGCTCGTTGGGGCAACAAAGGCAGGCATTTTCTTGAAAATGATAGGCGAAAGCACTGTGCTTTGTGCTTTGGCGATGGGCTTGGCGGTTCTTTTGGCTGAAGCTCTTGCGCCTGCCGCTTCTGAGCTATTGCACTACGATATCTCGGTTTTCGGAGCGGTCAATACGGTCAATGTGTTGATTGTCATTGGATTCGTGCTTCTTTTGGGTTTCCTTACCGGGCTTGTTCCCGCTTTGATGATTCAAAAAGTGCAGCCCATCGAGATTGTGCGCGGGTCGTTGCGGGTGAAGACCAAGACGGTTTATGGTCCTGTCATCATCGTGGTGCAGAATGCCGTGACTGTGGTGATGCTTGTTTCGGCTTTGACCCTTTACTTGCAAACGCGGCACCTGATAACCGCCGATTTGGGCTACAATACGAAAGACATTTTGGTCATAGACAATGTGTACGGCAAGACGGGCGAAATCAAGGCCTTGTTGGATGCTTATCGCGCCGAGCCGTTTGTGGAGGACGTGGGGCAAGGTGACGGTACGCCGTTGTTGGGCACCAACAATTGGACGATGGAGGTGGAAAACGGCAATTGGGTCTCGTTCCAGCAAATACAAGGCGACCAGCATTATTTCGACATCTTGGGCCTTCGCGCTAAACAGGACAACCATATCCCTGGGTCTTATTGGCTCAATGAATATGCTTTCGGCCAAATTGGGATAGACGAGACGGTGACGGAATTTAGGCGCAAAGACGGAAAAACCTATGAAATCGGTGGCATATACTACGATTTCAAGATTTGGCCTTTGGAAATACAGCAGTCGGCGGCCTTGATTAACAATCGAGGTGAGAATCCCGATGACGATTTTCCATGGAAATTGTTGGTAAAGACCACCGGTGACCACAAGGCGGCTCTCGACCGTTTGGAACAAGTGACGAAAGAGCTGTTTCCCGACAAGAGTTTTGAAGCGCTTTACCTTGAGGACATGATTGAAGCCTTTTTTGCTGGCGAGAGCAGGATGCTTCGCATCGTCCTGATTTTCACCTTGCTTTCGATGCTCGTTTCTGCGTTGGGTTTGTTTGCAATGAGTTCCTACTACATGCAGCAGGAGCGTCGTGCTGTGGCGGTGAAGAAGGTGTTTGGTGCTGACTATGGCGGCGTGTTGCGCGAGTTGGTGCTGAACTTCATGAAGATGGTGGCTGTGGCTGCACTGATTGGCATTCCCGTGGCTTGGTTCATTATGCACCGTTGGCTTGAGGAATACACGCACCGCATCAGCCTCTCGTGGTGGATTTTCGCTTTGGCCGTGCTTGCCGTCGTGCTGATGGCGTTCCTGTCAGTCATTTGGCAAAGCATCAAGACGGCACGGGCTAATCCAGCTACGGTGTTGAAGAAGGAATAGCATCATTTCTCTTTTAGGAAACGCTTCAACAAAAATGCGAGGAAGTAAGTGAAAGTGTAGAAACTGCCGTTCCAGCCGATATTCTTATACCCAAATTTGATGCCGTAATTCACTTCGGGGTAAGAGTCCCATTTGATGAGGTTGTTCAACGAGGCTGTGGCTCCGTCCTTGGCCTTCACCTCGACGGGAATCAGCGAGTCGGCATCCCTTACGAAGAAATCCATTTCGATGGCGGGGCTGTCGTGCTTGTAGTAATACAGCTGCTCGTATCCCGATTTCCGCAGCATCTCACCGACAACGTTCTCGTAGATGGCACCTTTGTATGTACCGAAGTTTTTGTTGATGCGAAGGTCATCTTGAGCTTCTTCAACAAACAATTAAACAATAAACAACGCATCGCCTTTCACCTCACGGGGCACTTTCCGCGAGTACATGTTGTCCAATAGCCCGTTTGGGGTGATAAACGCTGGTAGCAACGACTTCCGCGTTTTGGTGACTTTTCGGAAGATACGCATTCTGCGAGCGAGTTGGCTGTCATAGCTCTTGGTGATTTCGTATTCATCGTTCGAGTATTTCATTTCACAAATGCTGATGCACTTGTCGGAACGGTCGATGAGGAGATCTATCTGAGCCCCGTGTTTCAGGTCTTCTTCCAAATCTTCTGATGCAGTCTTGGGAGGACGGTAGAACCATGAGCAGGGTTTGTTGATAGTGCCGTCGATGCCCAAAGCTTGGACAATCTGATCCAAGTGGTTGAGACACACGATTTCAAAAGCATAGCCACACCAACTTTCATAGAGGGCTGTGGCTTGCATCTTTTGCCAATACCCTTTCAGATAACTTCCAGAGTCGCCCATAAAGCGGAAATGAAAGAGCGTAAAAGGGTCAATCAACTGGTATAACATATCTTTTTTGCTCTTTTTGAAGGGGATAT
>CAMUYT010000130.1 GCA_947164955.1 uncultured Bacteroidales bacterium
TAGAGCACCTGACTCTTAATCAGGGTGTCCAGGGTTCGACCCCCTGCGGGAGTACAAAATAAGTCACTGATTCAGTGACTTATTTTTTTATTCTATGATGAGGTTTTGGAACCCATTTGTTGCAAAAGTCTCCAATTCGTTTCTTTCATTGACATAAATGTAATACGCTTCCACCTCGTCCAGGTTCTCGATGAGCGGTAACGATTTCTCCTTGCCCATCACCATGCAGATGGAAGCCAAGGCATCGGCCCAAACGGAGTTGTCGGCCAAGACGGTCACGCTGAGCAATTGATGCTCTACTGGATAGCCTGTCTTCGGGTCAATGCAGTGGGAATAGCGTTTGCCGTTGCGTTCCACGTATTTTCGGGTGCTCCCCGAGGTGACTAAGCCCTTGTCGCGCAAGGCGATGCGGGTTTGCACCACTTGCTCCGAGTCCCAGTTTTTGGCAGGTTTCTCGATGCCCACAATCCAAGGCTTGCCGTCGGGTTTTTCGCCTCGCGCCATGATTTCGCCGCCCGTGTCAACCAAGTAGTTCTCGATGCCTCTGCTCTCCAAGAAGTGCGCTATCAAATCAGAAGTATACCCCTGTGCTATAGCGTTGAAATCCAATTGGATGCTTGGGTTTTCCTTGACGATCTTTTCGTTTTCGATTCGGATTTTGCGGTAGTCGACGAGTTGCTTTAGGCTGTCGATGAGTTGCGGCGTGATGCTGTCACCGGTTTTGTAGCTGAAGCCCCACGCGGCCACGATGGGCGAGATGGTGGGGTCGAAATAGCCGTCCGACAACTGTGCGGCTTCTTGCGCGATATTGAAGTTGTTGATGAAAATCGAGTCGAGCGTAACTTCTTCATTCCGATTGACTTTCGAGATGATGGAACTATCGACCCACAGGTTGACCGACATATCCACGGCATGGAAAATTGAGTCGACCTCACGCTGGAAGTTGCGCCCCTTCTCGTCATAATAGGTGATGGCATAATAGGAGCCTTGCGCCAAGCCTTGTAGGACGATTTTTTGTGGTTTGTTGCATGATGCCAAAACAAGCAAACCCGTTATCAACAATACTATTTTTTTCATAACACTATACTTTAAACTACAAACTAAACGTCGCGCACCATTTCCAGGCAAAGTTCTCCCAAACGCCAGGCCTACTGTATGGACCATACCGATAGAATACGCCAATACCCATTTTGGTTAGGGGCGTGGCCAAGATGCCGTTGACGACAAACCCGCTTTCGAAATAGCCTCTCTCCATCGTCTTGAAGTTTTTGTCAGGATAGGCGTTAGCGCGTTTCATGTCGCCCCAACCGATGTTCGTAGCAATGGTCAGCTCAGGTTTGAACCACTGCGAGTTGGTCTTCCATAGCATCCCATTAAAGTTGTGGCTCAGGTAGAGCGCCACAAAACGGTCGCAAAAGAACTCATCGATTTCCATCGTGCTGAAGCTGCCAGGCGAGTATAGCCCGAACTTGTCGTAGGTGCCAAGGATGTTGAAGGTCTCCATCATGGGACATGTCGCGGTGGCATAGCCGGCCTGCAAATGGAATTTTGCGACACCGATATAATGTGTATAGAAATACTTCTGGATCTCAAGCTTGAAGCGGTCGTATTCGAATTGGCTGCCGAGCAGATTGGGGAAGGCGTGTTGGTAGGCGACCCAGACGATGGGGTAGGTGGTACCTAACGACTGGATGCCTTTTGGCGTGCTCAGGAACTTCTCGTTGTAAGCAAATCGTAGCTTGACTTCGGCCACCGTGAAACGACCGCCTGCAATCGAATCGGCAGGATCGTAGAAGAAGCTCTTCTTGTATTGTTTGTCGCTGTGACTGAGGTTGACGAAAGCCTTGAAATGGCGGGCGAAACGCGTTGCGAAGGTAATGTCGAAGCGGTCTCGGCGTGTTTGTACGTTTTCGTAGAAGGTGTATTTGTAGTTGGCCTCGCTAAGCAGCGCGCTGTTGTCCAATTCAAGCATGCCGCCAAACTCACCCATGGCCTCTGAAGTATGTGAATATCTGATGGATAACTCTGTCTGTCGTTGACGATTGAGCTTGAGTGTCAGGCCGCCGTTGTAGTCCAGTTGGTCGATTTTTGTCCAATAGCCGAACGAACCGTTGAGGCTGAACCAGCGCGAGAGGCGGTCGTTGGTGCTGAGACCAAGGCCGAAATACCATCCACGACTGAATGAATACTTGATGATGTTGCCTAGGTTGAAGTTGATGGGGCCGAGAGCGATGGCTGATTCGCTTGCCAAACGGTCGGTGAAGCCCAGCACGCGATCGAAGATATCGGTGCCTTGGGTGATGGAGTCGACAAGGAGGTAAGTAGACCGTATGCGTTCAGTGAGCGAGTCGATACGATGCGCATTCCAGAACGTTTCATCTCGGAACCCGGCGTCAGGATCAACCTTGATTTCGATGTCGGAAAACTGTCGGTTGCTGAGTTCGGGATTGATTTCGATGTTGGTGAGATAACTCTTACCGATGGCCACCATCGACAGAGAGGTGCTATCGACGCCTACGGCGATGCCGGTAAACTTTAGGTTGGTGTTCAACTGCTTGGGAAACCATTGCCCTTTCACCTTTTGGTAAAGCTGTTGTATGTTGGCTGTGAAAAGTCCGCCTTGCTCGTCGGGTTGGGCTTTCACGCTTTGCAACGCCCATCCATCGCTGTTGACCGTCATGGTGCCTCTCAAGCCATTGAAGGTGCTGCCGCGCATCGGGTGAAATGAAATGACGTAGAGCGAATCGCCCAAACCGATGGGGTACACCGATTCCAATGTAAAGAAGTAATGCGTCTTGCTGCCTTGGCTGATGGGGTTGACGTAGTCGGTGCCGGTGATGCTGACAGTTTCGTCATAGAAACTGACACTTTGCATGCTGTTGACCAAATAGACAAAAGTGGGATTTTTCATGCCAGCCACTTTGGTGCCGAGCACGTTTTGCAGTTTGCGGTTGGGGGCTTTGAAAAGCACTTCAGAGGCTGTTTCCATCACCATCAAGTCGCTCTTTTTCAGTATGCTGTCGAACATTTTCAGGTCGCTGCCATCATTCATCCCAGATAAAGCCTTGTCCATCTCGGTACTGTCGACGGTGAATACCATCTGGTCATAAATCTTGTATTTATAGGACTCCAGAGCGTTGGGATTGTTGGCTTTACGGTGGGCCATCAAGCTGTCGATGATGCGGTGGGCTGGGTTTTCGCCTGCTTCAACTGTGACTTCGCCCAACTCGAAGGTCAGGGGGGGCAAAGTGACGTTACAGTAATTCTGGTCGGTTTGCAAGGCGATTTCTTTTGGCTCGTATCCAATTGAAGAGAACTTCACCTTTAGGATGGGTTCGCTGGCGTTGATGGCATAGCGGCCATCGATGTCGCTGATCGTGCCCTGCGTGCCATCGTTGATGATCACGTTGACAAATGCCAAAGGCTGCCGGTTGCGTGCGTCTGTAATCCTTCCGCTGAGCATGTGTTGCCCAAAGACCGTCCTGATTGAAATGATGGAAATAGCAAGTAATAGGATTGCCTTTATGCTTTGGGAAGGCTTCATTCTTGGGTCTCGATTAGATAGATGACTTCGTTGTCGCGTTTCATCAAGTATTGCTCGCGGGCCACTTTTTCCATGGTGGCAGTGTCTTCTTTCAGCGCCTTGAGGTATTCTTTGCTGGCAGTAATCTCTTTGTCGTAGTATTCAATTTGCTGTTTTTGGTCTTTCAGCTTCTTGCGTAGCTTGATTTGCTCGAAAAGAGTGAATTGGTCGACAAAAAGGAATAGCACTATGAATACCAAAGTGGCATACACATAGCGGTTATTGAGCTTCCGAAGGATTTGTTTGAACGTCATTTCTTATGATTTCGGCTTGCAAAGGTAATATTTTTCCTATTTTTGCAGCCAGTTTTATTCTAAAATATTGAAAAATGAAAAAAGTTATCGCTACGACCAAGGCACCAGGTGCTATCGGGCCTTACAGTCAAGCCATTGAAGCCAATGGTATGGTTTTCATCTCTGGACAACTTCCCATCAATCCAGCCACAGGCGAAATGCCGGAAGGCGTCAGCGCCCAAACCGAGCAAAGCATGAAAAACCTTGAGGCTATCCTTAACGAAGCCGGTTGTACCTTTGATAATGTGGTGAAATCTGTCTGTTATCTTGCCGATATGAGTTATTTTGGGGAAATGAACGCCGTGTATGGCAAGTATTTCAAGGGTGACTATCCTGCTCGTGCCGCCTTCGCTGTGAAGGAGCTGCCCAAGAAGGCTCTGGTTGAAATCGAAATGATTGCTGCAAAATGAGAATCGTCTTTTTGGAGCCGCTAGGCCTGAAGGTCGAACAAATCGAGGCCGCTTGCCGGGAATTGAAAAACGCTGGTCACGAGGTGGTCATTTATCCCGACCGTAACGAAAGCCTTGATGAGTTGAAGCGCCGTGCCGCGGATGCAGAGGTTGTCGTTGAGAGCAACATCCCATTGCGCAAGGACTTCCTTGATGCCTGCCCCAACCTGAAAATGCTCTCCATCGCTTTCACGGGTCTGGACCACATCGACCTGGAGGAATGCCAGCGTCGTGGCATCGTCGTAAAAAACGCGGCTGGCTACAGCACCGAGGCCGTGGCCGAACTTGCCATTGCCTTGATGATTGACCTCTATAGAAAAGTGCTTGAAAACGATACGATTACGCGTCAATGCAATCGAAAAGGCATCATGCCGGGGCGCGAGATTGGTGGCAAGACCATAGGCATCATCGGCATGGGCAATATTGGACAGAGGGTCGCAAAACTCGCCAACGCTTTCGGATGCAAAGTGTTGGCCTGGAACCGCACCCCAAAAAAGATCGAAGGTGTGACATTTGTCGACAAGGAAACTTTGTTGAAAGAATCCGACATCGTCACGCTTCACATTGCTCTCAACGCCGATACCCGCGATTTTATCACAGCGAAAGACTTTGCTTTGATGAAACCGAGCGCCCTGATGGTCAATACGGCACGCGGTCCTGTCGTGAATGAGCAGGCCTTAGCCGATGCCTTGAAGGAGGGGAAAATTGCTGGCGCTGCAACCGATGTATACAGTACAGAACCTCCGTTGCAACCCAACAATCCGCTTTTCGAAGCACCCAATCTCATCATGTTGCCGCACATCGGTTTTGCTACCGAAGAGGCTTTTGTCCTCCGGTTGGGCATTGTGGTTCGCAATGTGGAGGAATTCTTAAGTTGACTTTTTGCAAGGTAGAAAACGCCGTTTAATCCAGTTTCGGCCAATATATCATGTCTGCAGTCACAAAAGCCTCTTTGTAGCGTGGCTTGATGCGTCGCAGGCATTTCTCTGCCTCCACGCGGTTTCGGAAGTTGCCTGCGCGTAGGCGGAAGTATGGCTCAGCGTATGTGAGGTAGATCGGGATGTCGGGGAAAGCTTTCTCGAATTGCTTTTTCACTTGTTCGGCATGCGTTAGGGCTTCATTGCCGATTTCCATGAAAACATGGATGCGGTAGCCGTTAAACGAGCTGTCGACGGCATACATTTTTCTTTGCTTGGCTATCAAAGTTTCGATGCGGCTGTCTTGGTGAATGTTCACCGAGCCACGCTTTTGCGCAAAACCTATTGTGGTCAGCGCAATGAATATGAAAAGGCAACAGATACGCTTCATAACGAATTCGATTTTGACGCTGCAAAGATACATTTTTTTAATCATATCCCAATTTCGGATGAAAGTTGTATCTTTGTGCCAAATTTTGAATAATGAACAGTAACCTCGACGCGAATGCCTCCCACCTGACCAAGGCCGAAAAGGATCTCGAAAATGCCTTGCGCCCCGATATGTTCGAGAGCTTTGCAGGTCAGAAACAGGTGGTCGACAACCTGCGCGTTTTTGTGAAAGCCGCCGCTCAGCGTGGCGAAGCCCTTGATCACACTTTGTTGTATGGTCCTCCAGGTTTGGGCAAGACCACCTTGTCATATATCATCGCCCACGAGTTGGGCGTAGGTATGAAGATGACATCGGGTCCTGTCCTCGACAAGCCTGGCAACCTGGCTGGCCTGCTTACGAGCCTTGAGCCTAACGATGTGTTGTTTATCGATGAGATTCATCGCCTTAGCCCTGTAGTAGAGGAGTATCTTTATTCCGCCATGGAGGACTTCCGCATTGATATCATGTTGGAGACAGGACCGAGTGCGCGCAGCATTCAAATCACGTTGAATCCTTTCACTTTGATTGGCGCCACCACCCGAAGTGGAATGCTGACAGCCCCGTTGCGCGAGCGTTTCGGCATCAAGCAGCGTTTGGAGTATTATGACGCCAAAACCTTGTCAA
>CAMUYT010000131.1 GCA_947164955.1 uncultured Bacteroidales bacterium
GTGTTCCCGCTCTTCCAGGAGACCTTCAAAGACGGTCGTCAATGGTTCAGCTGGGCTACACTTCCCGTCCTCTATCCTGAAGGCGTCACCACCATTGAAAAGCTGTACGCCGCTGGTGGACAAGCTGCCGTTGACGGCGTTGTGGGCACCACAGTTGATCCTTCCGTCGTGGCGGCCAATCCTACCATGATGTTGGTGATCAGCGCACTCGCTCTGATAGTGAACGTTGTTGCTCTTGGCTACATCATTTCGGTTTCCAAGAAACGCCACATCAATCCCTACAAGGAGGACGTGTTTGTCAACCAGAAATACTACAAAGACGCCATGGCTCGTGCCGATGTCGACTAATGAAGTTTCCTTCTACATGAAAAAGTCCGCAAAACCTGCGGACTTTTTTGTTTTCATATAATTCGCTCGTTGACGATGCGCCACTCACCAGGCTGTAACGCACCTAATGTGATATTGCCGATCTTCACGCGGATGAGACGTAGCGTAGGAAAGCCAACGGCAGCGGTCATGTGCCGCACCTGACGATTCTTGCCTTCAATGAGGGTTAATTGGATCCAGCTGGTTGGGATGTTGGCACGATAGCGTATGGGCGGTGTCCGTTCCCATAGGTTGTCGGGCGGTTCAACGATTTGGGCCTGACAGGGTTTGGTGCGATAGCCTTTGATGGTCACGCCTTTTTTCAACTGGTTGACAGCTTCTTGTGTGATTTGTCCGTCGACTTGGGCAAGATAAGTGCGTGGATGCTCAAACTTGGGGTCAAGCAGTTTCTTAATCAGCCGTCCCTCGTCGGTAAGGAGCAAAGCACCTTCGCTGTCGTGGTCGAGGCGCCCCGCAGCATAAACGCCCGAAGGGAATCCAAACTCGTCCAGGGCACGATGGCCGGATTCGGGGGTGAACTGGCTGAGCACACCGAAAGGTTTGTTGAAGAGAATCACCATGCTGCAAAAGTACATTTTATTTCTTTTGTTTGTTCGTTATTGGATAAAAACCGTATCTTTGCAAATGCAACCCTATGTTTCGACGGGCATATCATCATGCGAAAAGTAGTTACAAAAGAGGATTTGAAAAAAGCCTTGGGCTTGAAAGGTTTCTTTGGCTCCTGCGTGGCAGGATTGGCCTATGGCTATTTGGGTCTCGGTGAGATCAACAGGCTGTTTGACGGAGCAGCTGATTATCAAGGTCGTGAATTTGCCGATCACCTGCTGGAGAACATGGACATAACTATCGACGTAAGCCCCGACCAGTTGGAGAACATTCCAAAGGAAGGCGGATTCGTGGTGGTTAGCAATCATCCTTTTGGTGGCATAGAAGGTGTGATGCTGCTGAGCGTCATCGCCAAAGTGCGCCCCGACTTCAAGATCATGGCCAACTTCATATTGTCGCATATCCCTAACCTCAGCGAATGCTTCTTCGCTGTCAATCCTTTCGAGAAGAACCCCGAATGGAAGAGCAGTGTAAGCGGTATCAAGGGTGCTATTCTTCATCTTGAAGCGGGTAATGGTTTGGGCGTTTTCCCAGCTGGTGAGGTGTCGCGCTTTCACGGCCACGACTATCCTGAGGATTTGCCGTGGAGCAACTCGATAGCACGTATCATCAAGAATGCCAATGTGCCCGTGATTCCCGTGTTTTGGGAAGGCCGCAACTCAAAACTGTTCTATGCTGTCGATAAGATCCATCCCATGATGGGAACGGCTCGTCTATGTCGTGAGTTGGCCAACAAAAAAGGAAAATCTTTTGACTTGCAAATTGGCAAACCAATCTTGCCTGCCGAGGTGACGCTTTACGAGAAACCTGCCGAATTGGCGGCTTATCTTCGTAGCCGTTCTTATGCACTTGAGGCGAACATTCCCGCGCAGTCGGCCACTAATAAGGAGCAAGCACAATTGGCCGAAATCGCAGCTCCTTCCGACTTGCAACTCATGTGCTCGGAATTGGATGCCATACGCGAAAAGGCATTCCTTTATTCGGTTTCCGATTACGACTGCTATCTCGCCGACCATAAAGATATTCCTAATTTGATGCACGAAATAGCGAGGCTTCGCGAGGAGACTTTCCGCGCCATCGGCGAAGGTACAGGCAAGAGTCTTGACCAAGACGAGTTTGACGAGCATTTCAAGCAGATGATTCTGTGGGACCGCGAGAAACAGAGAATCGCTGGCTGCTATCGGCTCGGTATTGGTAGCGAAATCATCCCTCAATACGGCATCAAAGGATTTTATGTCAGCACTTTGGTGAATATCGACCAGTCGTTCTCAGCGTATCTCGAACATACGATTGAATTGGGGCGTTCGTTCGTGACACTTGAATATCAAAAGGAGGTGTTGCCGCTAATGCTGTTGCTGCGTGGCCTCGCCGACGTGGTGGTGCGCTATCCCGAAATCAATCATTTCATCGGGCCGGTAAGCATCAGTGCATGGTATCCTAAGTTTTATCTGAGCTTGATTGCCAAATTTGTGGCTGAGAATCATGCAGTTGGGGATGATATGAAGGGCATGGTCACGCCCAAGACGCCTTTTGTGCCCGATTTTCTCAAGGTGGATGCCGATGTGTTGCTGAACAATAACATGGGCGGTGTCGACAAGTTCGACAAATTCCTCTTCCGCCTTAGTAATGGAGAATACCGTCTGCCGACGTTGTACAAGAAATATCTGAAGCTGAATGCCAAATTCCTTTGTTTCAACGTTGACCCCGATTTCAACGACACGTTGGATAGCCTATTGTTCCTTACGTTTACCGACTTCCCCGAAAACGAGGTAATGCCGCTTTTCCGCGACAGCAGCGACGAAGAAAAGAAAAACGTCAGGAAAAGATTTGGGTATATTTGATTTTCACGCAGAATCCGCAGAAATGCAAAGCATTCAACGCAGTTAAATCGCAGAAACCAACCTGACGAAAGGCACATTGGCGCAAAGCGAAAACAAATTCACATAATTCTGCGCATTCTGCGTGCTAAATAATCATTTCTCTGATTCTTCTTCGATGGTCTGTGCAAAGAATGTGAAGTTCACTTTTCCGTAATGCCGTTGCTCCATGAAATGGGGGTGCTCCTCAAAACTTTGATACTTATCGTGTTCCAAGACAAACATGCCGCCTTCGCGTAGCAAATTGTGTTCAAAAACGAGGCTGACTAGCTCGTTGTAGTGATCGCAATCGTAGGGCGGGTCGGCAAAGATGAGGTCGTATTGCATCTTGTGTGAGCCGAGGAAGCGGAATACGTCTGAACGCACAACCAACAATTCTTTCATGTTGAGTTTGTTGGCGGTTTCACGGATGAACTTCACGCAGCCGAAGTCTTGGTCGACCGAAACCACTTTGGGGCAGCCACGCGACACCAATTCATAGGAGATGTTGCCTGTGCCGGCAAAGAGGTCCAAGGCCTCTGTTTCCTCAAAGTCGAAGTGGTTTTCGATGATGTTGAACAGGCTCTCCTTGGCCATGTCGGTGGTGGGACGCACGGGCAGGTTGGCAGGAGCGACAATCTGACGTCTTTGATATCTTCCTCTGATGATTCTCATTTTAGTGCTTGATAATGAATGTAATAATACTGGAATGGCACTTCCTTCAAGGCATGGCTAATGTGTAACTCATGCTTGTCTTCAATGAAGCAGAGGTCTCTGACGTATCGTCCACAAAGTCCGACGATTTCAGAGGCGGGAAGGATGAGACCAGAGAAACAAACGGGGGTGTCGAGACCTGAGAGCCCGTTTTGCTCCATCGCAAACATGAGGAAATAGGCGAAATCGTCTTTCGTGTTGAACCTAAAATTGTTGAAGAATGCCAGGCGCCCTTTCTTTTGAACGACCATGTCGAAATCGCGGTTCCTTACGTTAACAAACACGCAGTGGTCTTCGTGACGGCCCATTACGCTATTGATGAAAATGGAGCTCGTGTGGGCGACTGTTGCGTTCTTCCATTTTGCCAAAACCTTGTCGTGCAGTGTCTTGGAACAAGCAAACACATTAAAACAAGGTGTGGCTTTCAGTCGTTCATTGGCAACGATGTGGTCTTGTGGAACCTGGAAAGCGAAATCAAGGTATTTGGCTTGTTCGGTTGGGTCAAATAATGGCTCAGGCACCAAGGTGCAGAAACGGTTATCGACCAGGCTGACGACCGAGTGGAAGCTTTTGTTGGTTAGCCCTTTCGAAGCCAAAGCCCGTTCCAAGGCATGGAAGAGGTCGTTGCTGTCGGCCAGCAAGTCTGATTGATAGCATTCCAATGCGATGAGGGTCTTGCTTGTGGTGTCGAGGAGGGCATAAGAAAGACCACCCAATGAAAATTGGATGGTCATTCTGTATTGCGATGACTTCTCGGCATCAAATTCCTCGCCGAATTGGGAGATATAGGGATTCAATGATGCCGTCATTCACCCTAAACGTTTAGAGTTTTTCCCAGTTGCCATCGGTGGTTGCTTCTTCCATTGAGCCCACCTTCAAACCGGCATAGCGGTTGATGTTTTCCTTTTCAGCCTTGGCGTTGTCGACGCGTTGTTTCCATTCTTTCTCGCTGAAAGCGGTACCTGGGGTGGCTAAGTAAACCTCGTAAGGCGAGCGGGCCTCAAAAACGGGAATTTTTATGCCATTACGGTCGATGTTGCCGGATTCGAGTTCGAATTGTTGCTGAGGGTTGCTGAAGGGGACAAACTTGATGTCATTGATGTTGAAGTCTTCTCTTTTGGACTTAATGGAGTCCATCACCTTGACGTAGCCGATGGTGTCGTTGATGGTGCGGGTGAAGGTGGTGTCGGTCGGATCGGGGACGATCTTCACGATCGGGATTTCTGCGTTTTGGCAGAACAGGATCAGCGAGTCGAAGTTGGCCGTGTACTTGTTGTTGGCGTTTTTGTAAAGCACTTCGGCATTACGGATGTCGATAAGGCGCTCAACGACTTTCGCTTCGCGGGCTTTCTGTTCATTACCGAACTTGATAGGAGCTTGGATGCTCTTGACAACTTGCCATGCCAATAATACGATGATGGCAAACAGAATGATGTTGATGACGATGGATAATCCTTTTTTCATTTTAGTATGATTTTCTAATTATTTATTCTTTTCTGTGGCGGCAAAGTTAGGATTTTTTCCGTTATGTAGGCCAAAAAATTTCACCTCAATTTAAAAATGGATTTTATGGAAATTTAAGTATTTGTCATCCAAGTAATTGCGAATCTTGTCGGCAATGACGATAAAGATTTGTAGTTCGTTTTTTTCAAGCCAATCGGTGGCATCGTCGTCACGATTGATGGCTTTGGCGAAAGCAAGATTGACTTCGAAATGGTTTCTGGCGAGCCATTCTTCGGCCTTGGTCTCCTTGTCGATGACGCTGTCGATGGCGGCCAATTGGGGGAATTTGTGTTCCATCAACCAGTCCTTGGCTTTGGTGTCGCCTTGTATGGTTTGGCTGAGGGCGACAAGCTCGGGATAGCCGTTGCGCATCAGCCAGTCGCTGAATTCGTCGCCTTGCTCCGGCTCGAAGGTGCAGGCAAAAGCCATGAGGATTTTTATGGGGTAGTGGGTCATTATTATTCTTTAACAAGTTTTGAGGCTATAATCTTGTCTATTATTACCTTATCTCTATAGGTATGAAAGAAGATGCTCCATTTTTTGTTGTGGGTCATAAGCACTTTTTCTCTTTTGCTTTTGCTGTATTTCTTGGCGATTTTCCATTCTGTGACCTTTATGCTATCTGCAAGAAAAGTCAATGAGAGCATTTCCGCATAAAGTTCAGCCGCGTAACGCTCAGCGTGTTCGCGGCTGTTTTTTTCGACAATGAAATCCTTAATCTGCTCAATGTCTTTCTTTACTACATTACGAATCTGGATTTCATACCTTTTCATAATGCTCCCTTATTTTCTCATTCAACAAGTCTTGAAATTCCTCAAATGAGAAACATCCTTTCAAGGTATTGGGGTAAGCTTTTTTCTTTTGGCGAGAAGAAGTGGTTGAGTTGGTTTGCCTTATAGTTGTCGTTGTGGTTTGCATACGATTGATGTGTTTTGCATTGCAAAAATAGATATTTTTGTTATTGGTCGCAAGTATTTTTCTTTTACAGTCTATTCTTCTCTTCATTTCCCGCCCCAGTGCCTTTGTACTTGCTGCGCGCGGTGTTGAACATGTAGCGTATGGTGAGGCCTATCGCGCTTAAATTAATCTTCAATCCACGAAATGCTCAGTTGCTCAAACAGATAAGGGATGTGGGCATAGGTGTCATCCTTAAGCCCCAGCCGCACCATAATCAGATTCT
>CAMUYT010000132.1 GCA_947164955.1 uncultured Bacteroidales bacterium
AAAGCTCGTGTTTCCGAAAGCCATCACGAAGACGGCCAATGCAATGATAACTTTTTTCATCGTTGTAAGTTTTTAGTTTTTAATGACATCGAAGTAATAATTGATATAATCCATGCCAATCTTTTTGCGCACAAAGCCATGCAGGCGAACCTCATTGGCCTTGTTGGTGTAGACTGATGCCGTCAATTCGAATGGCATCGTCGTCATCTGCATCAGGAAGCCTTGGTCGTCCACCATGGGACTGCCTTGCAAACTGACCGTAAATCCAATATTGGGCGACTTCAAATCGAACTGGACCTTGCCTCCCACATTGGCAATGGTTACCTGAGCATCGTAACATACATGGCAAAAAGCGCTCTCCGTCAAGCCTTCAAAAGCTTCCGTAATGTTTGAATTGGTATAAGAACCAATGATATCCGCATTGGTATAGCCTTTATACTGGCTCCATTCCGCCTCCTGTTTTCCGCACGAAACGAGAAGGACTCCCAGCAACAACAACATTGCTGTTAATTTGAAACTTTTCATTGTATTATTCATTTTACTATTAGTTTTTCCGTTGCCAAAACCGTGCCATCCTTAGCGAGAAGCATCACCGTGAAACAGCCTTGAGGCAAATCATCGGTTGAAAGCTGCAGTTCCTCTTCGCCATTGAATCCAACACGTTTCAATTCCTTGCCATCGGAACCGACAATGCAAATTTGACCTTGGCATGACTCGGGCCAGCCTATCCGCACCTGACCCGTGGCAGGATTGGGGAACAATTTCAGCTGCCTTACATAGTCCTGGTGCTCATCAACGCCCAAGGCTTCCTTGTCCCAAACGGCGATGGCATATTCGCCCGTAGGCAAGTCGTTGACGATGAGACGACCATGCTTCCACGTGCTGCCAGGATAAACCGTATGCTCTATCTCATGCCATGCTTCAGACGCATCACGACGATAGACCAAAGTGGCCGAGTCGTTTTCGGTATGGATGATGTCGTCATCCGTCGAATTAGTGAAATCGAACATACCCATTACCTCTGCTGCACCAAAATCGTGTCGATTGACGGTCCAAAAATGTTGTGTCGACAAGGTGAGATTGGGAATCAACGGGTCGTCGTAAGGCCCGACCAAATGGTTTTCAATGGCGACAAACACCGAATCAGTGAAAGCCGTTGCCTCAATCTTGAGATTGCCAAGACTCTGTTGCACCGATGATTTCAGCATAAAATTCTTCTGGGTTCTGCCATCGAGCCAGCCGTTATAGAAGTCGTTGACCAAACCAACAGGCTCGAAGTCAAGAAAACCGGATATTTCAGCGTGTTGGCCATCCCAATGCACCCTATGGGTGCGCAACTGAAAATCGGGACCGATGAATGTCACTTCGTAGGCATTATCTTGCCCAACGTGGTCATCGCCAATATGCTGATAATGCAAGTCGAGTTTCACCTCAAATCGGTTGTCCACCTCATTCACATCTTTAATGGAAGCATAGAGATGAGGCATCCCGCTTGAATAGACATAACTGTCGAAGAAGCCTTGCATATCTGTGCCCGAATACTGGGTCAAGGCATCGCAAAGCAATTGGGAATTGGCGGTTTGATAGGCATATTGCTGGAAATATTGACGCATGGCCGGGAGGAAGACCTCACGTCCCATGTAGTTCATCATCGTGCTCACAATGACGGCACCGCGGTTGTATACGGCATCGCTGTCGTAAGTCATGTTCAAAGGCATGTTATTGAGCGGCATCCAATGGATGGGGTTGTTGCACCAATTGGCCGCGCTGTTCACCATCCCCGACATGGTGTTTTGGAAATGACTTTCGCCATAAACGCCCACTTCGTAGAACGCGCCCCAAAATTGGGCAAAGCCCTCGTTGAGCCACATGTCGCCGGCGTCCTCACACGTCACCAGGTTGCCCGACCACATATGCGACAGCTCATGGGCCACATACTCCTCGCCCGAGGTGTTGCCGTTGATGATGCTTGAGGCAAAGGCAATGTTGTCGGTGTGCTCCATGCAGCCCTTGCTTGTGCTGACATAGCCGATGCGGTTGAAAGGGTAAGCGCCAAGATTCTCTTCGAAAAACGAAGCGATTTCCTTGACATGCACGAAGGTGCCAGGCACACTGTTCATCTGTGAAGGCTTGGCCCAAACCTCAATCGGAATGTCGCGATCGATGCCATGATAAACGTCTTCCCAAACCTCATAATCGCCGATGGCAAACGATATGTGATAAGTGGCGATGTCCTGAGGTGTGAACCAATGCCAGGTGGAGGTGCCATCACCATTGTCGATGGTCTCCACATGATTGCCGCCACAAATGGCTTTCTTATCGTTGGTCACGGTGACGTAAACGTCGAAATCAGCCTTGTCGATAAAGTTGTCGACGCAAGGATACCAGCTCTTGCCCAAGTTATGCGGCTGGCTCTCAAAGCCAACGCCGAGGTTGTAGACATACTCGCCCCACCATTCGATACCGCCCCACGTCTCACTGAAAGTGGCCCCGCCGTAACGCACATCGAGGACAGCGCTCTCGCCTGCGACCATCGGCTCATCGAAAGTAATGGTCAAAAAGTCGCCGTCTTGGTTGAAACGCTCAACACTGTAATAATCACAAGCCACATCGGAAGCGACAAGGCTCTTCAGTTCCAAAACGATGGTATTGGTGTTGGCCGTAGCCGTAAAGTCGATGAAAGTCTCGCCTTGTAGCGTACGATTGGTGAAGTCAAAGCCCCAGATGTGGATTTCATAATGCGTCACGTCAATGCCTTCGCCTGGCGTTTGGGCAAACATCATGGTCATAGGGAGCAACAGCCCCAATATCAGAGTTAGAAACGTTTTTTTCATTTTATCATTGGATTAGTATATATAGCCTCGGTTTGTATCGTATTGCTTTCATGCAAGTCGCGGTCGACGACACGTATCTCAAACTTGATAGTATCGTTGGGAGAGAGCGGGTTTTGCACCGTCAGCTTGTATTCCATCTTGCCTGAAATGGCCTTTGGCTCTTCTGAATCGCGCAGGCGACGGAAACGGGCATTGAAGGTCACGGTGTCATAGGTTTGTGTTTGGGCGTTCCAACTTAGCAGAGGCGTTTTCACGTATGTTCCATTGACACATTTCAGGTAGTCGACGATCATATTATAATAATGTGCATCATGAAACCCAAAAGGAGGCAAGGTGTCGGAATCGTCAAGGCCAAGGTCGCCATCGCCGTCGGTATAAGTGAACGAAACTATGCCCTCACCGCTGAAGGTGCTGTCGGCATTCAACAAATAAGTGAAGCCTTCGTAGGCAATTCTCGGCTCAATAGGATATTCCACAGGCTTTTGGCACGAAAGCACGGCCACTGACAAAAGTAACAGTCCGATGAGATTCCTGGTCTTCATTGTTGTCGTTTGAGGCGGTAAAAGTACAAATTTTTTGGAGAATAGGGACGAACTGTGGACAGATAAATAAACGAAACATTTTCCTTTGATTTTCAGGACCTTATTTCATAGCATCGAAAAAAATATCGTGGAAAAGTGTGGAAAAGTGTTGACTTATTCACAAAAGTTGTATCTTTGCGGCGTGTTCTGGCACGAAAATGGCAGGACAAAAACGAGCAGAACTTTTATTTGATGCCGAGTTTGTATATCATATCAGGTTGTAACGGAGCAGGAAAGACCACCGCTTCCTTGACTGTTTTGCCAGAGACGCTGCAGTGCAAGGAGTTCGTCAATTGCGACGAAATCGCAAAAGGTCTGTCGCCACTCAACCCCGACGGGGCCAAGGTTGCCGCAGGTCGCCTGATGTTGTCCCGCATCAAAACCCTCATCGCTGACAAAGAAGACTTTGCCATCGAGACCACTTTGGCCGCCAAATCCTACCATTCCCTTATCATCCGCGCCCGCGAGCAGGGCTACAAGTCGAGCCTGATCTATTTTTGGCTGCAAAGCCCCGACTTGGCCATCAAGCGTGTGGCCGAGCGCGTGAAAAACGGTGGCCATCATGTGGATTCCGGAATCATTCGTCGCCGCTACAAAGCGGGAATCAAGAACCTTTTCAACCTTTATTGCCCCGTCGTCGACTACTTTTTGTTCATCGACAACAGCGTCATGCCTTCCGAGGTCATCGCCGAGGGCAACATCAAATCCATCAAGTTTTACAATGAAGAAAAATTCAAAAAAATCAGACAATATGACAACAGTAACAGTGAATGCCAAGAAGGGTGAAGTCTCGTCCTTCACGAAGAAACTCATGGGGGGTCTCGACCTCTCACTGCAACGGTTAATCACCATGCGTTGCCGCCACAACGGTTCCTTCTACCTCTGCGATGCCGATGGCAACATCTACACCGTGAAGGCCAAGGAAGTCAAGGAGATGATGACACAAGAATAAAGTTTTTACGTTACATAAAAAACAAAAATCCACAACTTGCAGAGGTGCTGCGGGTTGTGGATTTTTTTGTGCTATCCGTCGGAGCCTCACTTCCCAAATCCGCCCAAGGCGGTGTAAAGGCTGATGAGCGCTCTGACCATCTCGTATTGGTTCTCCACTTGCGTGAGTTGTGCCGAAAGCAACGACTCCTGCGCGGTGAGGACTTCCAAATAGGTGGTCGAGCCGTTGTTCATCAACTCGGTGGTGGCTGCGAAAGCCTCCTGCAAGGCGTTGACGCGGATGCCGATGTGGCTTGATTTCTCCTCCGCCGTCTCGATGGCTCGCTTGTATTTGTACACTTCGCTTCCGGCGTCGTATAGCTTCTGCACGAACTGCAACCTTGCCTTCTCTTGTTCGGCTTTAGCGTTACGGAGCTGTGCCCTGAGTTGCCCGCCTTGCAAGATGGGCTGCGTCAACGAGCCAACGGCTTGGCCGATAATGTTGACCGCGCTGAACGTGCCAGCGACGCCAAACAATCCGTCGAGGCTAAGCGAGGGATAGAAAGACTGACGCGCCTGCTGGGTGCCATAGTAGGCGATTTCCATGTTGCGCTCTGCCATGCGGACATCGGGACGGGCAGCGAGCAGACGGATGGGCAAACCAACGTGAAGCTGCTCAGGCATCTCAAACGCGCCAAAAGCGGAACGCTCGATGTGATGGGGCGGCTCGGCAAGCAAAAGGCAAAGCGAGGCCTCGGTGGTGGCAATGCCGTAGCGCAAACTGACAATATCGGCACGCAAAGCCTCCAACGAAGCTTGCATTTCATGCACGGCAGGGCTGTTGTAAAGGCCCGCCTGAAACAGGGCTTGCGTGGTGTTGTACGACTCTTGATAGAGTTTTTCGGTGGCTTCCGAAATCTCCAACTGACGGTCAAGCATCACCAAGTTGTAATAAAGGGTGGCAACGTTGGCTGCCAATTCGACTTGCACGGCCTGACGGTAATCCTCGTCATACGCGAGTCTTGCCTTGGCCGAACGAACCTTGCTACGGTTTTGGCCGAAAATGCCCAACTGCCAGCTTGCCCTAACGGGAACTTGGACAGTATAGCTTCCAGCTCCACCTTGATAATTATAGGAGGCACTGGGTCCCAACGACAAAGTGGGAGCATAGCCCCACTTGGCCGACATCACCTCGTTTTGCGCCTGCTCAATGGTGAGTTGGGCGGTGCGCACATTGGTGTTGTTGGCCAAAGCCGTCTCAATGAGCCGTTGGAGCAACGGGTCCTTGAAAACGTCGCGCCAACCCATGTCGCCTATCGACGTGGTGTCCTGCGGATTGACCACCTCGCCCATGATGTTCTCTTGGACGGTGGCACTCGACTCGTATTTCTTATAGAGGTTGCAGCCTGGCAAAAGTAGCAGACCTGCGAATAATACTATGATATACCTTTTCATCTTTTCACTAATTTTATTCACTCTCAACGATTAACTCTTCTTCAACTCTATCCGGCGTAAAGCGTTCGTGGAGCTTTTGGAACACGATGTAGAGCGCAGGCGTGACGAACAGGATGGCGATGATACCCACCATCATGCCGCCAACTGCAGCGATTGACAGCGACTTGTTGCCCACAGCGCCAGCACCCGTTCCCAAAATCAGCGGGATCATACCAATGACCATGGTCAAAACAGTCATCAAGATCGGGCGCAAACGGTCTTTGCACGCGCCAATGGCAGCATCGTAGATCGACATGCCTTCCTTGCGCTTCTGCACGGCGAACTCGGCGATAAGAATGGCTGTCTTGGCCACCAAACCCATCAACATGATGACACCCACCTGCACGTAGACATTGACACCCACGCCCATCAAAGCCTCC
>CAMUYT010000133.1 GCA_947164955.1 uncultured Bacteroidales bacterium
GTCATCGCCCTCGTTCCCGCCATGCTCTTCGGCATGTGGAACATCGGCTACCAGACTTCGCTCCACGCAACGGATTGGCCGTACACCTTGGGCACTGCTGCCAGTTGGTGGTATTGCCTTTGGTTTGGTTTCCTGAGGATGCTTCCCATGCTGGCCGTATCGTATATCGTTGGCCTCGGCATCGAATTCACTTTTGCGCAAATTCGTCACCATGAGGTGAACGAAGGTTTCCTCGTCACGGGCTTCATCATCCCGATGATTGTGCCGGTCACCACGCCGCTTTGGCAACTTGCTTTGGCTGTGGCCTTTGCGGTCATCATCGGCAAGGAGGTCTTTGGCGGTACGGGCATGAATTTCCTCAATCCCGCCTTGGTGGCGAGGGCGTTCCTTTTCTTCGCCTACCCCACGCGCATGTCGGGCGACAACGTTTGGATTGCCGCCGACCTTTGGGGAACGGACGCCATCACGGGGGCCACACCCTTGGGCGAATTGGCCGCTGGAATGCATCCAACCGCCTCGGCTTTGGACATGTTCATTGGAACCATTCCCGGGTCGACTTGTGAGACATCGGTCATTGCCATCGCACTCGGTGCGACCCTACTGTTGGTTACGGGCATTGCCAGCTGGCGCATCATGCTCTCCGTCATTCTTGGTGGCGGACTCATGGGCTTGTTATTCAACGCTATCGGTGCCAACGAATACATGCAAGTGCCCTTTTATTACCACTACCTGATGGGCGGCTTCGCATTCGGCGCGGTTTTCATGGCCACCGACCCCGTCACTGCGGCGCAGACCAACGTCGGGAAATGGATCTACGGCTTCCTCATCGGCGCGTTTGCCGTCATGCTGCGTGTCATCAACCCTGCCTATCCCGAGGGCATGATGCTCGCCATCCTCTTGATGAACTGCTTCGCGCCGCTCATCGACCATTGCGTCGTCGCCCGGAATATCAGAATGCGCCAGAAACGCACCTTAGTCACCTCAAAAGCCTCCGCAAAATGAAGAAAGACATCAATAGCAACGGTTATATCTTCTTGTATGCCACCATCTTGATTGTGGTCGTGGCCGTTTTGCTCACCGCAGCAGCCATCTGGCTAAAGCCGTTCCAAGACACGAACAAGCAGAACGAAAAACGCATCAACATCCTTCGTGCGGCAGGCATCGCCAACGTGAACGCCGACAACGCAGCGGAACTCTACAAGCTGCATTGCACCGACGAATTCCTCTTGGACGAAAACGGCCGCCCCGACAACAACGGCATCTTGCCCCTGTTCGTCATCGACCGCGAAATCAGCGTCATCCCCATGAAAGGCAAAGGCTTGTGGGGCCCCATTTCGGGCTTCATCGCCATCGACACGAAAGGCAACATCGTTGGCGCCAACTTCGACCACGAGTCGGAAACGCCAGGCTTAGGCGGCGAAATCACTACGGAGAAGTTCCAAGGCCAGTTCAAAGGGAAACAAATCCGCAAAAACGGACAAATCGTCCCCATCGAGTTCGACGCCATCACGGGAGCGACAAAAACATCAAACGGTGTTAAAGAAATGATTGATAATACTTTGGAGAAATACAAACCGTTTTTTGAGCAACTACAACCGGTCGATGCGATGAAATAATTTTATATGATATAAATTTGTATCATATAATTTTATTACATTTGCGGCAAATTTGGAAAGATGAACATACCTTTTGCATACGGAAAGATTGTTGAAGACACCGACTTCACCGACAGGACGGATGAAACGGCACATTTGATGGGCAACTTCCTGTCGCTCACCAACACAGCCATCATTTCGCCCCGCCGCTGGGGGAAGTCATCGCTGGTCGCGAAAGCCATCAAAGCCACACAAGTTGAGCAAAAAGACATCTTGTTCGTCAGGATGAACGTGTTCAAATGCGACAACCCTCAAGAGTTTTATAGCCTTTTCGCAAAGAAGATATTGGAGGACATTTCGTCTTCGTCGGAAGCGCTGTTGGCCAACGCCAAGGAATTCATCGCTCGGCTGTTTCCGAAACTGACCATCGGTGACCCGCTCAGCCAATATGAGCTTTCGCTCGGCGTGGACTTGCGAAACGACCCCATCGGAGAGGACATCTTGGACTTGCCTCAACAAATCGCGACGAAAAAAAGGAAAAAAGTCGTTGTTTGCATTGACGAATTCCAGCAAATCGGCGAGTTTCGCGACACGCTGAAATTCCAAAAGACCTTGCGCACCCATTGGCAAGACCATTCGGATGTGGCTTACATCCTTTATGGAAGCAAAAAGCACATGATGCTCCACATTTTCGGAGAGTACAACAGCCCGTTCTACCGCTTCGGCGACATGATGTTCCTGCCGAAAATCGCCAACGAAGAATGGCGGGAATTCGTCGTCGAAAGATTCAAGGAAACGGGAAAATCCATCACACCCGACCTCGCCGGATACCTTGCCGAACAAGTGGAGAACCACCCCTATTATGTACAGCAACTTGCGCAATACACTTGGCTGCGCACTACCGACATTTGTTCAGAAACCATTATAAACCAAGCACTTCAGGCGATGCTTGATTCGTTGAATTTGCAGTTCGTCAACCTGATGGACACCCTGACCGAAAAACAACGCAGTTTCCTCTGTGCCGTCAGCGAGGGTGTGAAAAACCTTTCGGCGACGGCCACTTTACAGCGTTATCAGTTGGGCACAAGCGGCCACATTCGCATCTTGAAAGACGCCTTGACAAAACGCGACCTGATTGACGTGACAGGAAAAGAAATCGAGATACAAGACCCGCTTTTCAAACGCTGGATCTTGCAAGAATACAATAAGATGTAGACCATGAGCAACTTCAAAAAACTCGTCATAGAACCCCTGCGCAAGACCAATCCCGTCACGGTGCTGGTGCTCGGCATTTGCTCGTGCCTCGCCGTGACCGCCCAACTCAAGCCCGCCTTGGTGATGGGTGCCTCCGTGACCGTGGTGACGGCCTTGTCGAACTTCATCATCTCGTTGCTGCGCAAGGGCATCCCGTCGCGCATCCGCATCATCGTGCAACTCGTCGTGGTGGCCGCCTTGGTCATCCTCATCGACCAGTTTTTGAAAGCTTTTGCCTACGACGTTAGCAAGCAACTCTCTGTTTACGTGGGTCTTATCATCACCAACTGCATCATCATGGGGCGTTTGGAAGCCTTCGCCTTGTCGCACGGGCCTTGGGAGTCGTTTTTGGACGGCTTGGGCAACGGTTTGGGCTACAGCTTGATTCTTGTCGTCGTGGCATTCTTCCGCGAGTTGCTTGGCTCGGGGACACTGCTTGGCTATCAAGTTATCCCTCAATCATTTTATGATGCTGGCTACATGAACAACGGCCTGATGATATTGCCGCCGATGGCACTCATCATCGTCGGTGTCATCATTTGGATCCAGCGCACCCGTCACCCCGAAATGCAAGAAAACCAAAACTAATCGGCCATGGAATTGTTCAAGCTTCTGATAAAATCCGTCTTTGTCGACAACATGATCTTCGCATACTTTCTCGGCATGTGTTCTTACCTTGCCGTGTCGAAAACAGTGAAAACGAGCGCGGGACTCGGTTTGGCCGTGACGTTCGTGTTGGTCGTCACCGTACCCGTCAACTACCTCATCAACAAATACTTGCTCTCGCCTGGCGCTTTGACTTGGATTAGCCCCAAATTGGCCTCCGTCGACTTGAGTTTCCTCACTTATATCCTTTTTATCGCCATCATTGCGGCCATCGTGCAGATTTTGGAGATGGTCATAGAGACTTTCACGCCTGCTTTACATTCCGCTTTGGGCATCTTCCTCCCGCTGATTGCCGTGAATTGTGCCATTTTAGGTTGCTCGCTCTTCATGCAGGAACGCGGCTTCGGCAACGTGGGCGAAGCGGCTGTGTTCGGCTTAGGCTCCGGCTTGGGTTGGCTTTTGGCCATCACCGCCATCGCCGCCATCCGCGAAAAACTACGTTATTCCAAGATTCCCAAGGGCCTTCAAGGCGTTGGTATCTCGTTTATTATCACTGGGTTAATGGGTATTGCCTTTATGGCGTTTATGGGAATAAAACTCTAAATACACGAGGTTACAGATAAGGGTCTTTCTTGTCCTCTTCCGTAAACCCGTCGATATTTTCGTTGTTTTTGTGATGTCTGAATATGTATAGATATAACAAAAAGACAAAAACTTCACCGATGAGTATTCCCAATATTGGCACTAACATATCTTTCCATGTCCGTAATCCGCAGGCGGCGATAAGCACTAAAATAGCTATGATGCCAAGGGGAATGAGCATTAATTTCTTGAAGTATTTTTTCGTTTCCATAGTTTACATGTGTTTATTGTTATGCCGCAAAAATAGGAAAAACAAGGTATCTGACGAAAAAAAAAATTTTTGCAGCGAAAAACTACGCTATTCCAAGATTCCCAAAGGCCTACAAGGCGTTGGCATCTCGTTCATTATCACAGGATTGATGGGCATTGCCTTTATGGCATTTATGGGGATAAAACTATAAAACAGCGTTTTACCATCCCGCCCTCAGCGAAACATTCGGCAAAATCCCAAACATCGAATAGGCGTAAGCCCGCATCTCGCCTGATTCTATATCAGTCTCAAACTGATACCCCAACGGATTCAGGCGGTTGTAGGCATTGAACACTCCGACGCTCGCGCTCCAATTGAAGCCGTTTCTGTATTTCGGCGAGTGGTAGGCGCACGAAAGGTCGAGACGATGATAGGCTGGCGTGCGGCTGGCGTTGCGCTTGGTGTAAACCGGGACGGTCTGCCCCATATATTCATAGAAGCCCACAGGCAAGGTGACGGGATGACCGCTCGAATACTGCCATGCAGCACTTGCACTCCAGCGCGGCGTGAACTGGTAGCAGCCATTGATGCGGAAGTCGTGCGGGATGTCTGACAAAGCCGAATAGGGATTGCCGTCGTTGATGCCGTCGATGGTATAAATCACACGCGAATAGGTGTAACTCATCGCTCCTGTGAACTTTCCTACATTCTTCGAGAGGTTCAACTCCACGCCGTAGGCCTTCGAATTGCCGCTTCTCACCTGGTTGATGACATTCGGGTTGCTGATGAGCTGCGCATGGTCGATGAAGTCGATTTGGTTTTGGCCTTTCTTGTAATAGAGTTCGGCCGAAGCGGAATACTGACCTCCGAAATCAAGGAAACAGCCACCCGACACCACATCGGCGATGACGGGTTTCAGTCCGTTGACGGCTGGGAACCAAGTCTCCAACGATTGATAGTCCAAGGCGGTGTTTTGCAGGACTTGGATGTATTGCACATTCCTTGCATAACCCGCTTTCAGCGAGGTGTTCTCGTTCAGCATAACGTTCATGCTCACACGAGGCTCGGGATAAAACATCAGTTTCTCGTCGCTGCTCAAAGGCTGGAAGGCCGACAGGTGTACGCCATAGTTGAAGCCCAACCAGCGTAAAGGTTTCCAATCGTTCAACACGTAGGCGGAATACTCCATCGCTTGATAATGCGGCAGACTCATGCCGATGCTGTCGGACTCGCCAGGAGTGAAGGCATGGCGGATGGCACCTGCGCCAATGCGCAGTTCGCAGTCGGGGGCGATGTAATAACTCACAGCGGCTTTCAGGTTGAAGTCGGAAATGCCAGTGCGCCAATTGAATTTTCGTCTTTTGTATTTATAATCAATGTCGTTGCTGTAATCGCTGACGATAAAGGCTGCGTTGAGGAACCATCGGCTGCCGAAGTTGTGCGTCCAGCGCAAGGTGCCGGAGGTGTTGCCCCAAGTGTTGTAGAGGCCATTGGAATGGTCGATGCCGCCCATGGACTCAATGACATCGTGGCCTCGATAGAACGAGAGATAAATGCGGTCGTTCTGCCCGATTTTGGTATTGATTTTCGCGTTCAGGTCATAGAATCTCGGCACAAGCGGCATATCCTCATTGGGGCTAACGAAAAAGTCGATGAAACTCCTTCGCGCTGAAATCAGGTAAGAAGCTTTCTCCTTGACGATGGGGCCGTTGGCAGTCAAAGTGGCGGCAAAAGGACTCAACGCCACCGAGAAATCATGGTGGTTCATGTTGCCTTCCTTCATCTTGCAGTCGAGGACGGCAGAGA
>CAMUYT010000134.1 GCA_947164955.1 uncultured Bacteroidales bacterium
ACTACTTTTGCACATTATGAAAACACACAGAATCCTACCTCTTTTTGCAGCCATGTTGCTGAGCAACATCCTTTCCGCCCAAGTGCAACCCACCTGGGAATCCATCAACGAGCGGGGCTACCCGCAGTGGTTCAGCGACGCCAAATTGGGCATTTTCATCCATTGGGGCGTGTATTCCGTGCCGGCCTACGCCAGTCTCGAAGGCTATGCCGAATGGTACTATCGCGGCCTGATGACCAACGACGACCGCAAGGCTTTCCAAGAACGCATCTATGGCAAGGACTTCAAATATGAGGACTTTGCGCCGATGTGGAAAGCCGAGCTTTGGAATCCTGACGAATGGGCAGAACTATTCAAAAAATCAGGGGCGAAATATGTGCTTTTGGTCTCGAAGCACCACGATGGCTTCTGCCTCTGGCCGAGCCAATATGCGCCTGGATGGAATTCCGTCGAGCTTGGACCGAAACGCGACATTTGCGGCGAACTGACCGAAGCCGTGCGCAAAAAAGGCCTCAAAATGGGCTTCTACTACTCGCTGCCCGAATGGAAAAGCGACATCCACCGCTGGTATGTCGACCCCGACGAGAACATCGGCACCTATGTCGACACACACATGATTCCGCAATTCAAGGAGCTGATAACCAAATACAAACCGACCATCCTCTTCACCGATGGCGAATGGCACAACACGGCCGAACAATGGCACGCCACGGAGTTGATTTCGTGGTACTACAACACCATGGGCAAAGACGCCATCGTCAACGACCGCTGGGGCGAAGGACAACAACACGGCTTCCGCACACCTGAATACAGTGCAGGCATCACCCTCACCGACCGCCCATGGGCCGAATGTCGCGGCTTGGGGCGCTCGTTTGGCCTCAACCGCAACGAGCCTTTGGAAAACTATATGACTTCCGACGAACTCATCCGCCATTTCAGCGTCCTCGTGGCAGCAGGCGGTGGCATGACGCTCAACGTGGGCCCCGCCGCCGACGGCAAAATCCCGCTTCTGCAACAAGAGCGCCTGCTTGACCTCGGTCGTTGGCTCGACATCAACGGGGAAGCTATCTACGGCACACGGCCTTACAAGAAATTCTACGAGATGAAGCCCGTCAAAGTGGCGCGCAGCGACCAGCAAATCGACTTCGACTGGAAGCGCAACGCGCCCGACCCCGCCATCAGCTGCGACCACTTCCAAGCGCATTGGCAAGGTGTGTTCCATTGTCCTGCCGACACCTACACCTTTGAAATTCAAACCGATGACCAAGCCCGACTCGTCATCGACGACAAAGAAGTCATCGACACGCAAAAGGGCAAAACCGGCAAAATGAAACTTGCCCAAGGCCAACATAGAATTGAAGTTTTCTATGAGGAAGACGACCTCGAAGCCACCATCCACCTGCTGTGGTCGTCGAAAACGATGGAAAAACAAGTGATGACCAACTTCCAGCAAGGCGCGATGCTTCCCGCAATGGGCCTGAAGGCCACCTACACCTCCGAACAACCTACGGTTTGCTACACGCAAGGCAAAAACGCCCTTTATGCCATCGCGTTGGATTATCCTGAGGACAAGCTCATTCTAAACATTGACGAACCCGATCCGAGTATGAAAGTGAGATTGTTGGGCACAGTGAAGGATTTGCCGTGGAAATACAAGGACGGCCAGATCTTCATCGACACCAGCGGACTAAAATACAGCGACTTGCGCAGCACAGCGGCATGGGTGTTCAAGATGAAATGAAAAAAGCGGCAAATGCCGCTTTTTTTTATTAGTCTGTCAGTTCCTTCAGTCCTTGGTAGCTGAAGATTCGATTTGTCCCCTTCGGGACACGTCTTATATAAAACCGTTCATCCTCTTGCACAAACTTGAAGTGCAATAGGTCGCCTTTCGGGAAGCAACTGATGGAACTGATTCTCATAATATTATGGGTCTGATAGGAAAAATCGTGGGTTTTCACGAAGGTAATCCTATTTCCACTCTTGATAATGCTGGTGTTGAAACCATCGAAATAATTGCGGTTACCCCATTTTCCAGCAAACTGCTCGGGGTTCTTCAAGTCGTGGATATAGACACGGAACTGTTTGGCGTTTTTCGGTTGAACCTCAAGAACCTTTTGAAGGATAACTTTCTCATTCATGGAGACCTCCAAATAAAGCCATTGGAACGGGTTACCCATGTTTTCCCAAATAGGGGTGAAATGTGCCTGCGCCGTCGTCGAATCGTTCACGATGACGGTGTAGTCGCCCTGCATGGTACGATAAAACTGTTTGGCATCCTCAACGGTAAACTTGGGTTGCTTCTGTGCAAAGCCATTGAAAGCCAAAAATATAGCGGCTATAATCAATGCAAATCTTTTCATTTTTTCCTGTTTTTATTATCCTTTTAAGCCTGCAAAAATAAGGAATCTATTTTTCTTTCGCCAAAATTCGTGCATTAATATCTTTGACAACGTCATTTAGCGCATTGACAACCCGTATTTATATTTCGCTTGGAATGTATTGTCAAACAATCATTGACGATATTCACCGCAATTTCGGCATTGAATTGCAACAACCTCTTATTAATTCTGAAACACCGCTGTAACATCCTTCTCGGATTTTTGCACCGTCAACGCAGTCCATAACCATCCCCTTCGTTGACCTACCGAAATGGATAAGGAAAAAGCAAAGAAAATCATCAAGATCTACAACTGGGCATGCGGTATCATCCTCATTGCCCTTTTCGTCATAATAGGCATCAGCTTGACGCACGCATAATGCTCAGGCATTGCAGTTCCTCCGTCCAAACAGATGAAACAAAACAAATATAGAACTCACATGGATTCAAAATCACCAAAAGAACAGATTATCGAAAGCAAGATAACAAGCCTTATTGACGATATGGTCAGCCGCTTCACCGATGGCGACGACCTCCCAAAAAGACTTGCAAAAATCTTGCTTGAAAATGATGAAATAAAAGCCATACAGGACTACGCCAACACAGTATCCATCAATCGCTTGGGACTGAACGACCACGGCCCCGTCCACATGAAGATCGTGTGTCGCAATGCATTGAAAATCCTCTGCCTCCTTCATGAAATGGGCATCGAGACCAGCCTTGAAAAAGAAAATGCCGGGACCTTTGCCGACAGCGTCTCTGCAGTGATGCTGGCCTCCCTCCTTCATGACGGTGGCATGACCATAGGAAGGAAAAACCACGATCTGTATTCTGGAATCATTGCCTATTCCTTGATTAACGAGATACTGAAACATGTCCTACCCGACGAAAAAGACGTTGTGCGCCGCACCGTTATCCGTTCGGTCGCCTTTGAAGGCATCATCGGACACATGGGCACGCACCCCATCCATTCCATCGAGGCAGGCATCATCCTCATCGCCGATGGCTGCGACATGACCAAGGGTCGCTCACGAATTCCATTGGAGATACCCAGCAAACCAGCCGAAGGAGACATCCACAAATACTCGGCCCATTCCATCGAAAAAGTCAGGATAGGGAAAGGACAAGATTGTCCGGTGATGATTGAAATACAAATGAAATCGGAGGTGGGACTCTTCCAAGTGGAAGAGGTCTTGATCCCCAAGTTGAAATCGAGTCCCGCCAAGCAACTCATCGAGCTCTATGCTTGTGTTGAAGGGGAAGAAGAGAAAAGATATATGTGATAAGGACGCGCGACCGCGAGACACGGGACGCGGGACTTACTCCAATGTCAAAAACATTGAAGTTTAATATTGAACAGTTACAAAGAAATATAGAAGAAAATGATGAACGTTTTGTTTTTTGGAATCGTATTGTTCCTCATCGTCCTTGCGATGTTCGACCTGGTGGTTGGGGTCAGCAACGACGCGGTGAATTTCTTGAACTCCGCCATCGGTGCCAAGGTGGCGAAATTCAAAACCATCGTCTTGATAGCAGCCATTGGGGTCTTCGCCGGTGCGGCCATCAGCAACGGCATGTTGGATGTGGCTCGCCATGGCATCATGACACCCTCCTATTTCTCATTCTACGACGTGATGTGTGTTTTCCTTGCCGTGATGGTGGCCGACGTCATCCTGCTCGACGTCTTCAACACCTTGGGCATGCCCACGTCCACTACCGTCAGTATGGTGTTCGAGCTTCTTGGTGGCACTTTTGCCATTGCAATAGTCAAGATTGCCAATGGAGCGACCGATGCTTCCGGTTTGCCGCTGTCGTTGGGCGACCTGCTCAACACGGAGAAGGCGCTCAGCGTCATCCTCGGCATCTTCCTAAGCGTGCCTATCGCTTTCGTTTTTGGCGCCCTGGTGCAATGGATTTCCCGTATGGTGTTCACCTTCACCTATCGCGTGAATGGCAAGACCACCGACGTAAAAGGCAATATGGGAAACCTGCTCATATCGTCGCTTAAAATTGGCATTTTCGGCGGCATTGCCGTGACGAGTATCGTCTGGTTCCTTCTCATCAACGGATTGAAAAACTCCACCATCATGACACCCGAACTGAAAACATTCATCGATGCAAACACATGGTGGATCTTGGGCGGCGGCGTTATGGTGTTCTCTGTCATCATGACCGCACTCAGCGCACTCAAAGTGCCCGTGCTGAAATGTGTGGTCCTGTTAGGCACCTTCGCCCTGGCCATGGCCTTTTCGGGCAACGACCTTGTCAACTTTGTGGGCGTGCCGCTCACCGGTCTCGACGCCTATAACGACTACATGGCCAACGGCACAGGCAATCCCAACACCTTCATGATGAACTCGCTGATGGATTCGGCCCACACGCCAACCATCTACCTGGCGATTGCCGGTGTGGTGATGGTGTTGGCCCTGATATTCTCCAAGAAAGCGCAGAATGTGGTGAAGACCTCCGTCGACTTGTCGCGACAAGACGAAGGCGATGAGATGTTCGGCTCGAGCAAGACGGCCCGCATCTTGGTTCGCACCACGCAAAAGATGGCCACCGCCATCGCACATATCATTCCAAAGCGTGTTGGCCGTTGGATTGACGCACGTTTCAATGCCGACTCATCCGTCTTGCCCGAGGGTGCCGCCTTCGACCTCATCCGTGCTGCCGTCAACTTGGTGACGGCCGGACTGCTCGTTGCCTTCGGCACCAGCATGAAGCTACCCCTCTCCACCACCTACGTCACCTTCATGGTTGCCATGGGCACAAGCCTCGCCGACCGTGCCTGGAGTCGTGAGAGCGCCGTGTTCCGCATCACAGGCGTATTGAACGTCATTGGCGGATGGTTCATCACAGCCGGTGCAGCCTTCATCCTGTGCTTCCTCCTCACCAATGCCTTGTACTTCGGCTCCTTCGTGGCCATGGTCTTCGCAGTGGCCATCGCCATAACACTGCTCATACGCAGCAATAGGAAAAGCAAAGACAATAACGCCATCGACGAAGACAGCACACTCCTTAAGCAATTGAACCGCACCGACAATATGGACGAGCGTTGGGAGCTACTGAAGATGCTCGTGCAGCACAACATTGCCAAGCAGCTGCAGTTTACGAGCGGCTGTTATCAAAAAGTCACCAATGCTTTTCTTCAGGAAGATTATAGTCCCCTGCGGCAAGCCGTCCACGAGATTGAGACTGCCCGCAAGCAACTGAAACGGACACGCAAGCAACATATCCTACTGCTTCGCAAGATAGACCCCGTCGTTGCGCTCGAGAAAAACACTTGGTTCTTCCTTGCCAACAACTCCGTTGAGCAAATGCTCTTCTGCCTGAAACGCATCAACGACCCTTGCTGCGAACACGTGGGCAACAATTTCAGGCCCGTATCGCGCGAGTTTGCCACCAACTTCATAAGTTTCCAAAAACAACTTATAGGGCTATTCCAACAAACCGGCGAACTCTTCCAAAGCATAGGCTTCAAGGAAAACAACACCAAAAACATTCGCGAAAACGCAGAACAACTGCAACACGAGTTATCGGAATACCGCAAACAAGTCATTGATGCCATGCAGAAGAAATCCGTCAACATCGAGTCGACCATCGTTTATCTCAACCTCATCCAGGAATCAGAGCAGATCATCAGCGGCCTGCGCCACATTTTGAGGGGCATAACAAAATTTTGCGCCTTCAGGCAAGCCAATA
>CAMUYT010000135.1 GCA_947164955.1 uncultured Bacteroidales bacterium
GTGTAATACTTGGCGATACCGCTCACGATGGTGCGTTTGTTCATGCCATCGTCGATGAGGAACTGCAACAACTTGTCGGCCTTCGGCACCTTTTGGCACTCGAGGATGGTACCCACGCGGATGTCGACCTTCATGAAGTCGTCGAAGCTGACGTGCTGTTTTACCTCGGCAGGCTTCCAGGCGTTGAGTTGGTTGGCCTTCTTAATCTCATCCAAACGCTTCAGTTGGGCCTCAACCACGCTGTCTTCCACCTTCTCAAACAGCAGTTCGGGCTGGTTGATGACATGACCCTCGGGCAGCAGAACCGTGTTTTCGGCATCGTTCCACCCGTTGACGTTCAGACCAATCATCTGCTGAAGTTTCTTCGCGCTGAAAGGCAGGAAAGGCTCGCTGAGGATGGCCAAGTGCGCCACAATCTGTAGGCTCAGTGCCATCACGGTCTTCACGCGCTCGGGGTCGGTCTTGATTTGCTTCCAAGGCTCATTGTCAGTGAGGTATTTGTTGCCGAGACGGGCCAAATTCATCAGTTCTGCAAGGCCTTCGCGGAACTTGTAGTTCTCGATAAGGTGACCGATTTTCTTCGGGTAGGCGTTCATTTCGGCGATGACGGCTTGGTCGGTCTCGTTGAGATTCCCCAAGGCGGGCACGGCACCTTCATAATATTTGTGCGTCAAGACCAACGTGCGGTTGACGAAGTTGCCGAAGATGGCCAACAGCTCGTTGTTGTTGCGGTCTTGGTAGTCTTTCCAAGTGAAGTTGTTGTCCTTGGTCTCAGGCGCATTGGCAGTCAACACATAGCGCAAAACGTCTTGTTTTCCAGGAAACTCTTGCAGGTATTCATGCAGCCAGATGGCCCAGTTGCGCGAGGTCGAGATCTTGTCGTTTTCAAGGTTGAGGAACTCGTTGGCAGGGACGTTTTCGGGGACGATGTAGCCACCGTAGGCCTTCAACATGCAGGGGAAGATGATGCAGTGGAACACGATGTTGTCTTTGCCGATAAAATGCACGAGCTTGGTCTCGGGGTCTTTCCACCACTTCTCCCAGTCTTCGCCACGTTGCGCGCAAATCTCCTTGGTATTGCTGATGTAGCCAATGGGCGCATCGAACCAAACATAAAGCACCTTGCCATCGGCACCGTCGAGCGGGACAGGCACGCCCCAGTCGAGGTCGCGGGTGACGGCGCGGGGCTGCAGGCCTCCGTCGAGCCAGCTCTTCACCTGGCCGTAGACGTTGCTCTTCCATTCCTTGTGGCCTTCGAGAATCCACTCGCGGAGCCATTGTTCGTATTGGTCGAGGGGCAGGTACCAGTGGTTGGTCGGCTTCTTCACCAAGGCCGCGCCGCTGAGTTGCGAATGGGGATTGATCAATTCGTCGGGGCTAAGTGACGAGCCGCATTTCTCGCATTGGTCGCCATAGGCACCCTCGGCGCCACATTTCGGGCAGGTGCCAACGATGTATCTGTCGCTCAAGAACTTCTGTCGCTCAGGGTCGAAATATTGTTCTGTCTCTTTCTCGATGAACTTGCCGTCATCGTAGAGTTTCTTGAAGAACTCTTGTGCCGTCTCGCGATGGATCTTCGAAGAGGTGCGCGAGTAGATGTCGTAGCTGATGCCCAACTCCTCGAACGACTTCTTGATGATGCCGTGGTAGCGGTCGACGATGTCTTGAGGCGTGACGCCCTCCTTTTCGGCCTTGATGGTGATCGGAACGCCGTGTTCGTCGGAACCACCGACAAACAGCACCTCAGCGCCGCACATTCGCAGGTAGCGCACGTAGGTGTCGGCAGGGATATAGACGCCGGCAAGGTGACCGATGTGGACTGGGCCGTTGGCATAGGGCAAGGCCGTGGTTACTGTGTAACGCTTGAAGTGTTTGTTCGTTGATTCCATTTTTATTAAAGTTTGAAGTTGAAAGTTGTTCAGTTCATCCCCCGCCCTTCGGGCACCCCTTAGAGGGGGGATAAAAACGGGTGCAAAAATACAAAACATTTCGCAATGCGGTAAACCATCCAAATAAATCCTTATTTTTGCCAACGAATTTAAATCTTCAACAACCTTTTAGCCTTATGAAATTCAAATCATTGATTCTTGCGGGAGTCTTGCTGTTGGCCGCTAACGGCATGGCTCAGGCCCCCTCAAACGGCGGAGCCTACTACCCCAAACAGACCCGCGTACCCGTCTGGCTCGACCTCTCGGCGGGCTTGAACGCCGTTGACTGCTACGATGCCGGCACCGTGCCTTTCAAGTACATGGGCATGGGCACCAATCTCGGCATGGACGTCACCATCGAATGGGAACGCTACCACATCCGCCCAGGGTTCCGGTATTTCAACAACATCCTAAAAGACCCGTCGGGCACCGCCATCAGCCTCGATTTCTCGACCGAGTTCCTATATCGTTTCCACGACGCTGCCCAAAACCGCTTTCATCTGTGGGTCGGCGGTACGCTCCAAGGCTTCCTTGATGTGAAGAGCATCCCCTCGCTACAGAATGCCGCAACTTGCCTTTCCTTGTTCGGCAACGTGGGCGCCACGGGTATGGTGCAATACGACTTTGCCTTCAACCCCGACAAAAACCACAACTGGCTGACCACCTATTTCAAGCTGAACGTGCCGCTATGTGGCACTATCAATCGCCCAGGCTATGCCTACATCGGCAACCCGGCCATCAACGAAGATGCTATCGAGACCTTGTTCGGCGGGAATGAAGCCTTCGACAAGTTCTTCCCCGGCCTCAACACCGACTTGGGCCTCTATCTCAACCTGCTCAACGGCAACCGCATCGGCCTGAACTACCGCTGGGACTACCTCAGCACGGGCAAGAAAGGCACTTATCGTTATGATAATGCCTTGCATTCCGTTAACCTTTCCTTTATGTTTAGACTTAATTGATTAAAGCCATGAAAAAACTCAATATCATTCTCTCATGCCTTTTGGCTTTGGCCTTCGCCTCGTGCGAGCGTGCCTTCATGGAAAAAGACGAACCCTCGAATCCCGTCAACGTGTTCGACTACCTTTGGGACCAAGTGGACCGCAACTACACCCTCTTCGACGTGAAAGGCATCAATTGGGACTCGGTGCGCGAGGTGTATCGCCCCATGGTGAACGACGACATGAGCGACCCTGAACTTTTCGAAGTTTGCGCCGCCATGCTCAATACGCTTCGCGACGGCCACACCAACCTCTATTCCAGCTTCGACGCGTCGCGCAACGACTCGGTATATTACAAGATGTATGCCGAACGCAACATCAACACCGAGGTTGTGTTGCTCAACTATCTTACTGTCTATCACCACACCACGGGCAGCTTCGCCCACAATGCCATCCGCGACGGCAAGGTGGCCTACATCCGCTATTCCTCGTTCGCTAACGACGTCAGCACCGACCTCATGAAATACATGGTCGATTACTACAAGGACTGCGACGGCATGATCCTCGACCTGCGCCAAAACACCGGAGGTGCCATCACCAACGTGCAAAACCTGCTCAGCATCTTCGACAACCACAAGCAGTTGCTCTACAAGACCCAAGTGAAGAGCGGTCCCGGCCACGACGAGTTCACCGACTTCCAAGAGGTATACGCTGCCGACAGCAGCATCTTGGGCAAGGACAAGGCCTACACCAAGCCTGTGGCCGTGCTCATCGACCGTGGGTCGTATAGCGCCACGTCGTTCTTCTCGGTGTGCACGCAGGGCTACGACAACATCAAGCTCTTTGGCGACTACAGCGGTGGCGGCATGGGCATCCCCAACGGTGGCACGCTGCCCAACGGCTGGAACTACCGTTTCAGCACGACCCGCACCATCGCCCTCGACGGCCAGAACTACGAGAACGGCGTGCCGCCAGCGGTGCGTGTCATCCTCGACCCCGCCTGCACCGCACAAGGCATCGACAACGTGATTGAGACGGCTGCGGACTGGATTATGCAATAAAGCAGCCCCTTTTGCGTTAAAGCAGTTAGATAAACCATCTAAACGCAATTATAATGAAACAACACTCATTGAGCCGATGGTTGGTTGTCATCGGCTTTTTGTTGGCCTGCGTGCCAGGCTTTGCGCAACGGCGCACCATCAGCGGCTACGTGATGGACGCCGCCAGCAAGGAAACCCTCATCGGGGCGACCATCGTTGACAAGAACTCCGGAAAAGGCTGCGCCACAAACAGCTACGGATTCTACACCCTGACCCTTGACCAAGGTCAGGTGGAGCTGCAAGTGTCGTATGTGGGTTACACGCAGCAGAACAAATCCCTCGATTTGAAAGAAAACACCAGCCTCAACTTCATGCTTGAGACCAACACCACCTTGGACGAAGTGGTCATCGAAAGCACCCGAGCCACGGTGAGTGCCCGCAGCCCGCAGATGAGCGTGGTGGAGCTGCCAGTGCAGCAAATCAAGAGCATCCCGACCCTCTTTGGCGAGGCCGACGTCTTGAAAGCCATCCAGCTGTTGCCCGGCGTGCAGAACGGCTCGGAAGGCTCGGCAGGCATGTATGTGCGCGGCGGCGGTCCCGACGAGAATCTGCTGCTCTTGGACGGCGTGCCAGTCTACAACGTCAACCACGCCTTGGGCTTCTTCTCCGTCTTCAACCCCGATGCCTTGAAGAATGTTACCTTATACAAAGGCAGCTTCCCGGCGCATTTCGGGGGCCGTCTTTCATCGGTGGTCGACATCCGCATGAAGGAAGGCGACATGCAAAAATACCACGGCAACGTGAGCATCGGACTGATTTCCTCGAAGGTCAACGTGGAAGGCCCCATCGTGAAGGACAAGCTCTCGTTCAACCTCTCGTTCCGCCGCACTTACGGCGACTTACTTATCAAGCCAGCCCTCTGGATAGCCAGCATTTATGATTCCGACATCGGAAAGCTGAATGTGGGCTACCATTTCTACGATTTCAACGGCAAACTGAACTGGAAAATCTCCGACAAGGACCGCCTCTACCTGAGTTTCTACACGGGCGACGATGCCATCAACTTCGGCGTGCGCTATCGGGACTATTCCATGGGCGACGACGAAGACTCTAATTCCACCATAAGATACAACGACAAAATGGGCATCAACTGGCGGTGGGGCAACAAGGTGGCCTCGCTCCGTTGGAACCATGTGATTTCGCAACAGCTCTTCATGGACGCCTCGGTCAACTACACGCAATACCGCCACCACCTCGGTATGAACATGAGCGAAGAGACCATTTATACCAACGGTAGCCAGTCGTCAACGGTCAAGGATGCGTTTGAGATGGCCTACAAGTCGGGCATCAACGACCTGACCGCCAAAGTCGACTTCGACTATACGCCTTTACCAAACCACGAGATTCGCTTCGGCGGCAACTACACCTACCACCAGTTCCGTCCCGAAGTGCAGTCGGCCAAGATGGTGGAAGGCAACCAAACGGCCATCGACACGACGATGAGCGCCTCCAACGTCTACGCCCACGAGACCGCGCTTTACGCCGAGGACAACATGACCTTCGGCGACATCTTCCGTGTGAACGCGGGCCTGCATTACTCGACCTTCACCGTCGAAGGCAAGACCTACCAATCGGTGCAGCCGCGCCTCAGCGCCAGCGTGATGCTCGCCTCCAACCTTTCGCTCAAGGCGGGCTACGCCTACATGACGCAATACGTCCACCTGCTCTCGAACAGCAGCCTCAGCCTGCCCACCGACCTCTGGGTGCCCGTCACCAAAAACATCGTCCCGATGAATGCCCACCAATGGTCGCTTGGCGCATTCTACGAGCTGCCACGCTTGTTCGACATCTCTGTTGAGGGTTACTACAAACAGATGGACAACCTCTTGGAATACAAGGATGGTGCCTCGTTCTTCGGCTCCAGCGACACTTGGGAGAACAAGGTCAGCATGGGCAAAGGCTGGGCCTACGGCGTGGAACTGCTCGTGCAACGCTCATTCGGCAAGACGACGGGTTGGGTGGGCTACACCTGGGCGCACGCCAAGCGACAGTTCGACCGCGAAGGCATGATGATCAACAACGGCAATGTGTTTCCCGCCAAATACGACCGTCGCCACGACATCAGCATCACCGTGCAGCACAAGTTCAGCGA
>CAMUYT010000136.1 GCA_947164955.1 uncultured Bacteroidales bacterium
TACATCCTCAACCGCATCTGGACCTTCCAAAGCACCAACCCGCAGATTGGCGCGGAATACGCCAAGTATTTCGTCATCGCGTTGGTCGGCTTGGGCATCGACACGCTGACGGTATGGTTGCTCAACGGCAAGCTGAAGTGGAACTTCTACCTCAGCAAGGTGTTTGCCGTGGGCGCTTCCACCTTGTGGAATTTCTTTGGGAACCTGCTGTTTACTTTTGGTTAATTTTGGGGATTGTGTTTTAATTCTTTCTTGGTTGTTTTTGGGAGTGCGGGGTTTGGAATCCCCCCTGCCCCCCTTAGAAGGGGGATGGGCCTACCGGACGCGGGAGGGGGAGAAGTAGATGTAGCCCAAGCCGCGGCGGAGCGTGGTGAGGGTGCCTTTCCACGTTCCATCCTCGAAGACGGCAAAGCCTTCGTCTTGCGCCATGATCTTGTCACCCTCAGCGGGCGTAGCGAAGACGTCGGCAATGGGTGTGCCATTGCTGCCCGTGAAGCCGAACCAGTTGAGGCCCGGGCCGATGGTCACGGTGGCGGAGGAAGGGCCTTCCGTCACAAAGGCGCAGGCTTGCCGTGTCTTGACCTTGACCATGGCACCAGGGGCGATGGGGTCGTCAAACGCTGATGGCAGCGTAGCCTCAAGGTTGGCGGCGCCTACGGCGGTTTCGAGGTCGGTCATCGTGGTGGCGACCATGGGTGCAAACCAGTTCCAGCCGGTGGCCATGCTGGCGACGTTCACCGTGTTGGAGGCGTTGGACTCCCCGCCATAGTAGTTAGTCCTAACAACATAAGCATATGAACCGGGATCCAAATCGCTAACATAGTAAGTCGTGTCGTTCACATTGCTGGCGACGCATTCATTATCACGATAAACATTGAAGGTATATGTCCCATCTGTGAGATAGGTGCGGATTAGAAAAGCGATATTTGAAAATAAAACGACAGCAGTAGTGGGCTCACGATTCGTAAGATAACTACCTTCACCGTTTTCGAAAGAGGAATATACAGCTGGATAATCTCTATATTCCGGATCATAAATAAACACCCACAAATCCTGAGTAGCATCAATTTGTAAGGGTGAGGTCAAATCGACATCATTCCATCCAGTGGTTCCCACCGAGAATGACTGCTGCAAGACCAGTGTCTGTGGGTGGTTAGAATCAGTTCCCTGGTATATAAACAATTGGTATGCTCCTGATTCATTGGCAAAAAACGAGACCTTGTAAACAGCCATTCGGTTATAATCAGTAAGATCTGCCGCAACGTAACGATGTCCCCAATACATACAATCCGAACCTTGATAGCCTACAGAGGAATTAGAGCTAGTAGCATTTCCATATGTTAGCATATTCGAGGGTGTTTCGGGATAGCACCACTCGGGAGTTGTCCAATTGAAACACACATTGTTGCCTTCAATACTTGCAGCCAAATCAGTAACAACCGGGAATTGATAATCCATTAATACGGTCACTGCATTTGACGACAGCGACAATGTCCCAGTGGCATCGACGCTCCTTACAAAAAAAATTGATGTACCAAAAGGCACAGTGCAAGTGTAGTTCGATGCCATGACATTATCCAAAAGACTACCATTACAATATACGTTGTAACTAACTGCTCCACTTGCCATTTCCCACTCAAATGTCACCTGTCGTTCATTTTGCGAATAGATTAAATTTGTTGGAGCTTCTGCAGCACATATCGACGGATGTATGCCAATGACAGCTCCTTGCCCATCATTATAAATACCATTGGAGCCCGAACCTATCCCTCCTGGTCCTGGATTCAGATTATTAACAGTGTAATATTCATCACAATAGCCACCCCATCCCCAGTTAAAATGGAAGTAGTCGTCACTATTATATCCGTCACAGACAAAAGAATGTCCTCCTCCACTCCCCGAACCATGATACTGTATAGGTCTTCCAGAATCCAGCTCTGCTTTCAGCAAAGCTATCCATGCGCTATCAGCATAATTCGAACGATCAAGGTGCCGTACATCAGACGAGTAGTTGAAATAATTCTTTAAAGCTTCTGCGACATTAATTGTTGCTGCTCCACTCGCACTTGGTGCGTAATTCATTTCGACTGACACACCGCAATGATACATTAAAGTGGCAACTGCTCGCTTTTGATTGTCGGTGTTATTACTTCCATAAATAGTTGACATACTATCCCAGTCATAGTATGTTGCATTAAAATCCGCAAATTGCTCACCGTAATCAGGATTATCTCTTGGAATATAAGAATGGTTCCCAATGCCATGCTCTGGATAGTTCCAATATTTCATCACCTGCGCCATGGCAGTGGCGACACAACCCGTCGGGCAACCAGATGGTGTATAAATATTAAAAGGGTAAGATTGATTCCATCTAGTTTGAATCAAAGGTTCCACAACAGATGAGGCTCTACCAGCATTGCGACAACCGACAAGCAAATCCGCCCATTGTTGCGACATCTGCGGTGTTAATCGTAAGTTGGTTTTTATAGCCTCGCCGATCTTGTCGCTATATTCTTGAAGCCAAGCCTTCTTGTTATCTGGCATATTCTCGATGTCGAGTTTATCCGTCAGCGAATAGCCGAGGATGGGCTGCACGCAGTCGTCGGTGGGCATGACGACGAAGCCGGCGTCGCCGTTGAAGATGTAGAGGTGGACGAAGCCCGCCGTTTCGGTGAGGTCGGTGAGCGTGTTGGACCTGACGCCGTTGTTGGCGAGGAAGGTGGCGGCGGCCCTACGGGCCGTTTCCTTTCCGACCGGTGCGGCAGTGGCCAGCAGCGGGCACAATGCCAACACGAGCATGGGGAAGCATCGGTTTTTCATGGCTTTCTTCATTTTCGGTGTTGCGGATGAGGGTGACAAAGATAGAAAAAAATCGCATCGCCAACGATTGTCGGCGACACGATTTTCAAGTTTTTCCCAAAAGGGGGAGGTTATTTCTCTCTGCGTTTCTTGCCTACGAGGTAGGCGGCGCCGAGGCCCAGGAGCACGGCGATGCCGCTGCCCACGGGTGCGTCTTGGTTCTCAGTCTTGCCATGGATCGGCAGACCAGGAGTGGCCATGCCACCAGTACGGTCGATGTTCTCCGGAGTCTCAGGCGTGTTGCCGCGTTGGAACAGGCCACCGTTGGGGTCAGCGAACGAGGTCATACCCAGACCGAGAACGATTGCTACTGTCAAAACTAATTTCTTCATTGTATTTTGTTGTTTGTTATTCCATTATGTTTTTACTTCACGATCACCTTTTGAACTCTGACATTGTCGCCGTTGATGAGGCGGAGCACATAGACGCCGGCAACATTGCCAAGGTCGATTTCGGCGTTACCGCTAATCTGTTCACTTCTAAGAACTCTACCTGTCACGTCAACGACTTGCAGTAAGGCTTTGCCTCCGTTCTCGATAATCCAATTGCTGCCATTGAAGAATGCGAAGCTCTCGTTGAGGCCATCGGTGGTGGCATAGACCAGCGAGAAACGCTCGGCATAATCGTGGCTATTGGCTTCGAAGGTGTAGCTCGGGGTGGCGAGCAGGTCGATGTCGTTGCCGGTCTTGTTGTCGATCAGATGGAGATAGCCCATTTCGACATTGTCGATGGAGACCTTCAGGGTGTAGGTGCCGTTCTCTTTGGCTTTGAAGCTGACGGGCATGACGTTGTCGTCGCCACAGGTGGCCACGGCGTAGTCTTCACCGTCTTGCGGGATGTAGACGCGGGTGTTGGTGGGATCGAGCATGAACTTGGGCAGGGTACCGCCTTGGTCGAAGCGGACGATGGCGCGGTCGACGAGCGATGCGGCGCGGTCGTTGCGAACAAGGTTGAGGGCGAGCTTGGAGCCCGTGTTGGTGCCGTTAGGCGTGAAGGTAACGCTTTGGTTTTCGGCAGTAGCCTTGACGAAGATGCCATTCATGGCAGGCACATTACCTGAGCCAGTGATGATTTCGGTACCAGCCTCATTCATGACATAGAACTCGTGGTCGACCGAGGCAGGTTGCGCAAAGGGGTTGCCCACGAGGTTCCAGCCGTGCATTGTGGCATCGGGGTTGGTGGTGGAGTATTCCAACTCCACAGTGCCATCGTTGCAATCCGTACCAGCGAACTGAAGCTGTGTGTTGGTTTGGCTGGCATAGAGGTAACCTTTCTTCGACTTGATGTTGAAGGCGTTCTCACGGTAATTCATCCATTCCTTTCCTTGGTCATCGCCATTTTGATTGAAGTAGTAAAGGTCGTAGTTGTCGGTGAGGAAGCCGTTTTCAGCGGAAGGCGTGATCTGTTCTGTCACAGGCGAAGCGATGAAGTACCAGTTGCCATTGCCTGAACCATAGCCAGTGATGTCGAGTTTGTAGGGCTCGGTGGCGGGAGAGGTGAAACTAAGCATGAGAGGATGCTCTGGGTCTTCAAATATTTCCCAGTGTTCATCACCCGTAAGAATAGTAATAGGGTCGCCATTCCAAATCATAGTAACACATTCTTCATACAAAACGCGAGTAGCATGGTTGTACATCTTGAATGTAACAACTTCACCTGAATTGTTATAGTAAACTGGGTCAGCTAAGGTTGTCGGAATAGGAGCATCTTGTTCTTGCGTCAACCATATGTCTGCACCACGTTGTTGCTCTCCAACAAAGGCTGCAATTTCCAGCATTTGCCAATTCTCATAAGTATAGGATACAGGCTCACCATCAATCATAATGGACGCACAAAGAGATCCCTGGAAATCATAAGTACTACCACTAAAATCCGGCCAATAGGTTTCAGGGTGTTGAGCCTTGGTTAGCCCACATATTGCCAATGTTGCTATCAATGTCAAAACTAACTTTTTCATAGTGTTCTATTTTTTTTGTTCGTTATAATCACTTTCATTAGTAAATCTTATTGGGCAGCAGGAAACACAAAAACCTTTCCGTCGTCTGACGATGAAACATAAATGTATCCCATACCTGGCTCAAGGTCAGTCAATTGTCCAATCCATCTGCTATTCAAGTATCTCACATTCTGAGTCTTTGATTTTACGATATCGCCATTGGCAGGAGGAAGAGTACCAAAGAAATTAGCGGGAGCCATACTTTCTTCGTAGGGGAAAGCTATGTAGTTTGATCCTTTAGTAATAGTGATAGAAAGAGTTGTAGGATCGATAGGCGTGCCTTCCAATTCAATTGTACAATCAGCATTAACTGTTATCAGATACATCATGGCAGGATTAAAGGTATTCAATTGCCCAATCCATCTACCATTTATATATCTCACGTTTTGAGTTTTCGACTTAATTACTATCGTACCAGAAGGTACAGCCTCAACAAGCGCAGCCTTCAAATCATCCAACGTGATGTCTACATACGTCGAGAACCAGTTCGTTCCAGCAGTCAATGCAATTGTCTGCGTCTCTGTTTGCGGCGTAGCCGTGAAATTCAGCTCCACAGGGTTGGTTGGCGTGCCCCAGCCTTCGTCTTGGGTTGTGGTGGGCGGGGTGACAGTGCAGTAGGCATACTCGGTCTGATTAGTAGCGTCATACAGTTTGAAGCTGATGGCTTCGGTGGTGTTGTAGTTGTAGTACACCTGGATCCAAACCTGGTTGTTGTAAACGCTGTTGGTGTTATAAGTGGTGCCGCGCAGCCCATCGCTCGCGAAGGCACCCAGCGTCAGGTTGGTGAAGTCGGTTTGGGCATCGCCATCAATCGAAATGGTAGCAACAATAGGTGTATTGCTGCTTCTTTCGTGCGTGTTAACGCTGGTTGTCCACCAACTCTGTTGTTGTGCGCTCACCGCTCCTGCCAAGAGCAGCGAGGCCATCATGAGTAGAAGTTTTCTTTTCATATGCGTTTGTTTTTCGTTTGTATTTTCATTAATCTATAATACGGGGCAAAGATAGGGCTTTTTTTGTTTGGTGCAAGGGTTTTTGTATTTATTTTCAGATTTTTTTGCGATTTTAGGAGAAAACTCCTGGTGGTGGGGGGGGGGGGGGGGGGGGAGGGGGGGGGTGGGGGTTTTTTTGGGGGGTTTTGGCTCCCCCCGC
>CAMUYT010000137.1 GCA_947164955.1 uncultured Bacteroidales bacterium
CGAGGCCGAACACTTCGACGATGAGGCCACCCTTGGTGCGGCTCTTGACATAACCGTTGACGATCTCGCCACTTTCGTAGGCTTCGTTGACGCGATCCCAAGACTTGAGCAGTTGGGCTTTCTTGTGAGAGAGGAGGAGTTGGCCGTTGGGACCCTCTTGGTTCTCAACGTAGACTTCCACCTTGTCACCCACCTTCAGGTTGGGGTTGGTGCGGAATTCAGCAACCGGAATAACACCATCGGACTTGAACCCGATGTTGACGACGACTTCGCGGTCGGTGATGGCAACAACAGTGCCTTCGATGACCTCGTGGTCGGCAATCTGGTTCATTGTGCCTGCATACTTCTCTTCGAGCTTGGCGCGTTCGTCAGCTGAATAGCTGTCAAACTTCTTGTGTGACGAAGTCCAGTCGAAATCTTCGGCGGGAACCGGTTTCGGTCTGGGCGTTCTTTGCTTCTTTTCAACTGGCTTTTCTTCTGCTGGCATAGCCTCGTTGATGATGTTTTCGTTTTCTGCCATTGTAATAATTGTAAAAAATTGTACCCGCAAGCGTTCCAGAAAGCCACTCACGAGGAGGTTAAACTTTTGATTTTCAACTCAAACCACTGATTTCGCAATCAATCTGGACTGCAGTTTGAATCGGGCTGCAAAGATAGGGATTATTTTGATAACTATTGCAATTTCAATGGCTTATTTTGAAAAAAAATAATTCGGCATTTAGCTTGCCCTCAAATCCTCTTCCGCCGCCAATCCGCTTTCCAAATATAAAGGAACGAAATCACGCCCATGAGTGCGTTGTAGAGCCACTCAGCGGTCCACACGCCCGCGATGGTTGAGGTCTTGGTCATCAGGTAGATGTAGAACATATAAAGGATGAGCACGCCAAACTCCAAGGCCATGGCCGCCGTGGTGTTGCCCGTGCCGGAGACGGCCTCGAAGAAGGTGATCGACACAGCTCCGATGAGGGTGGCTACAGCAATCACATAAATCGATGGCACCGCAGCCTGAGCCAAAGCCACATCATCAGTATAAATGTGCAGCACAAGTTCAGGCATGATGAAGGTGATGATTACCAAAATAGCCGAACTCAAAACACTGTTTTTCACCACCTTCCAAAGCATCGACATCACCTCGTCGCTCTTGCCTTCGCCGATGATGCGGCTCGTCAGGGTGTTGGCCGTGGCCGCAAAAGCAAAGCCCGGAATGATGAGGATCATATAGGTGCTCCTCACCACCGACGACACGCCGATGGCCATCTCCCCCATCTTCTCGATCATCACGAAGAAGATGAACCAGGCACCAAACGAGAACAGCCGCTGAATCATGCTCGGAAAGGCCACTTTGAGGATGTCGCCCATCAAGGCGGGTTGCCATTTGTGCCAGCGGAACATGCCGTATTCCTCGTGCGGGATGGTGAAATAGGTGTAGATCCAAAAGAAACAAAACGCCGTAATCTCCGCCATCAGCGAGGCCAGAGCTGCACCGCCAATGCCCATCTCGGGCAGACCGAACTTGCCGTAAATCAACGCCCAGTCGAAAAAGATGTTGACCACGGCCATGATGATGGTCGAGAAAGTGATGACCTTCGTGTTGCTGATGCCGACATAAAACGAGCGAAACAGGAAGTTGAACACCACGAACATGATGCCGAACTGTCTGAATCTCAGATACTCCCCTGCCGCCGCATAGATGTTTTCCGACTCGATAATGATGTGCAACAACCGATGGCTGAAGAAGAACAAAATCGAAAACAGCAGCACGCCCAAGCCCAGCACAAACAATGCCCCATGCTGAAACACCACACCGATTTTCTTCAGGTCGCCCTCGCCGAAACGCCGCGCGATAAAAATCTGAATGCCAACGGCAAAGCCCATGGCCAGAGTAGTAAAAACATAATAATACAGTCCCGCCATCATGGAGGCACTCAGCTCGATGGTGCCGAGATGGCCAAGGAAAGCGGTATCCGTAAATGTGATGATGGTCTGCGCGAGGTTGCCCAACATGATGGGGTATGCAATGCGCCAAATCTCTTTGTTCGAAACGGTGGTTTTAATCATGGTGCAAAAGTAGGAAATTATCTCATGCAGAATACGATTTATCTCAGGTAGAATCTCATGAATCGCAATGCGACGAAGTATTTGCGTCTAGCAGGTTTTGCGAGTTCTGCGGATTCTGCGTGCAAAAAAAATTTTTTGATTTTCAAGCAGTTTTCATTCCATATTCCCCAACAATTATGTATTTTTGCCTCGACATTAAAAACTTCATACCATGAAAAGAAACAACATACTATTCCTAATTACATTATTCCTGAATCTCGCGTCTATAGGAAATCTTAATGCCCAACTTATCGTGACCGAAGCATCCGAATTGAATGGCTGGACAGCGGATTCGTTGGTCAGGAACATTCTTTTGGACAATGGCGTAACCATTTCAAACGCCAAATTCAACGGTTCCGATGGAATCATTGGTTGCAACCTCATTGGTAAGTTCGAGACGGGTAGCACACCTACTAACATTGGCATGGAGACCGGCCTCATCCTGGCATCTGGAGGGGTGAGTGTCGCTGTCGGCCCAAATGACACGGATGAAATAATGGTTCCCTCAACGTGCGCAGCATATTATGATGAGAATCTAGTTTCCATTGCCTCTGGACCTACAACCGATGTCGCAGTGCTTGAGTTTGATTTTATCCCATGGGATAACAGAGTGACTTTCAGTTTCGTTTTCGGCTCCGAAGAATATATGGAATATGTCGGTCAAGGTTATAATGACGTATTCGGCTTTTTTGTTGAAGGCACAAATCCGGCGGGAGGGTATTACGACCATCAAAACATGGCCTTGATACCAGGAACGACAGAGGTTGTCAGCATAGATAACGTGAACCTAAATCACAATTCTGTTTATTACATTGACAATACAGGCGGTGCTACCATCCAATTTGACGGGTTCACTACCTTGATGGAAGTAAGCTTTGATGTGGTTCCCATGTCGAGTTACCATATCAAAATGGCCATTTGCGACGTAGGTGACGAGTTTGCTGATTCAGGTGTTTTCCTTAAGGCACATAGTTTTAGCACAAACTTCACTTATACCATGACGATAGATGGTTGGGACCATACGGAAATCCCAGAGGACCATTATTTCTGCGCCAACAAAGAGATAGAATTCAATTCGGTGACCAACTGGAATTATGATGATGTGACGTGGTATTTTGGCGATGGCACATCGGCGCAAGGGGAACAAGTCACACACAACTATAGCACCGACGGCTTTTACACTGTGACCAACGTGCTTCATAATCCTCACAGGGACATGGATTCTCTGTTTCTTACAAAAGTGATAGAAGTCAGGACTCCTTTCTCGGAAGAGTATGCCACGGCATGCGACAGCTATGATTGGCATGGAACCACCTTTACGGAAAGCGGCAATTATTCCTACATTGTGCAAATGCCTGAATCCTGCGACAGCACAATAATGCTGCATCTGACCATCAATCCGGTTGACACAACTTTACTCAACGTAACGGCTTGTGATGAATACGAATGGTACAACACAACCTACACAGAACCTGGGGTTTACGAGCATTTGGAACAAAGCATCGCAGGCTGCGACAGCCTTTTGGTTTTGAACCTCAACATCAGCGGCAGCTTCAGTTCCGAGGAAGAGGTGACAGCATGCAACAACTACGTTTGGCGTGGAACCACCTATACGGAAAGCGGCACCTACACCGATTTTGTCCAGTCGCCCGGCGCTTGCGACAGCACCTTTGTGCTGTACCTGACCATTGGACACGATGTCCAAAGCGACACAACGGCAATCGCCTGCAACACATTCAGCTGGCACGGTGCCACATACACGGCATCGGGCGACTATCCCTATTCCACCCAAACGGCCCTTGGCTGCGACAGCATCGTAACCCTGCACCTTACGATAGGTCACGAGCAAGTGCATCCAACACAAATAGAGACGACATGCGAAGATTCGTTCACATGGCATGGTCATATTTATTCGCATGATGGTGTTTATTACGACACAATAGTAGGCACTACAGGATGCAATGAAATCTTTGTACTTGACCTTACTTTCGCGGAAGATTATAACATCCGTTTGAACGAGACTGCATGCAACAAATACCCATGGCGGTTAGCTAATGGTGGCTATCTGACTGAGTCAGGACATTATACATACGAAAGTCAGGCCCAAAATGGATGTGACAGTATCATTGACTTAGACCTTACCATCAATTACACGCCTTCACCCACCGAAATCTACCCCATGGATACCACAAACAAAGCCCCACACTGGGTTGTCACCGCTACCGAATTCCAAATCAACGCATACGATTTTCAGGTTTGGGACACCAACCCAAAATGTATTTGGGACACCGTCACATGGAGCTTCGAAGAGCCAATGCTATGGAGGCTCGAACCTTTCGGCGACAAGGGCAAACACTGCAAAATGTACGTACTAAACTATGTGAGCGACACCGTTTGGCTGACAGCTCGCGTTTTCAATCGTTGTACCCCTGAGGGCATTGTACAAAGATATTGGTTCGTCAGTTCGTTTTATGGCCTTGAAGAAAGAGGCACAGATATTGGATTCAACGTAATCCCCAATCCAAATGATGGCCAAATGAAGCTTGTTTTTGAACATCTTACAGGCAAAGTGGATATCAAGGTGTATGATGTGATGGGCAATTTGTTGGATAGTTTTGTGACCTATAATGATAAGGTACCTACTACCATACAGTACAGCCTGAGCGGTCGAAAAGGCCTCTATTTCATAGTGGCCAACGGGAAAGAGGGCACTGTGACCAAAAAAGTGGTCATTCAATAGGTCCTTTTACTCAAAAACTCATTTCGCACGAAGCGCAGCATAGGCCTTACCCAGATGCTCCGTGATGTCGGAAGCAATCAACGCCTCCTGCCCTATCTCGTCAGCGGCAAGGTCGCCGGCGAGACCATGGAGATAGACACTTAACACAGCGGCTTCCTCGGGCGGATAGCGTTGCGCCAAGAGCGAGAGGATGATGCCCGTCAACACGTCGCCACTGCCCGCCGTGGCCATGCCGGGGTTGCCTGTGGTGTTGAAGAAACATGTTCCGTTGGGCATGGTGATGGAAGTATGCGCGCCTTTCAGCGCAACGATAATATTGTGTTTCACAGAGAGTTCGCGTTGCTTTTCAAGACGTTCAAACGAGGTCGAGGTCTTCCCTACCAAACGCTCAAATTCTTTCGGATGTGGTGTCAGAACCGTTTTGGAGGGCAAAAACGGCAACCAAGTGGGATTCTCGGAAAGGATGTTCAAGGCATCGGCATCCATGACGAGCGGCACTTGCACTTCCTGGATCAAACGTTTCAAGGCGCGGACGGTGTCGTCGGCTTTGCCCAGGCCCGGACCCACACCCACAGCGGTATAGGCATCCAAATGACCGAACATCGAGAAGCAGGTTTCCGATTCGTCACCGTCAATCATCGCCTCGGGGATGGCGGTCTGCATGGGCAGTTGGGCCACCTTGGGCAGGTGGACGCTCAGCAAGCCCACGCCCGTGCGCAGACAGGCTTTCGCGCCTAATAAAGCCGCGCCCGTCTTGCCTTCGGAGCCGGCAATCAGCAGGGCGTGACCGTATGTGCCTTTGTGGGAATATTTCGTGCGCGTGTGCAAAATCGGCCTCACCATCGCCTTGACGGTCAGCAGGTTGTTGGTCTCCACTTCTTCCAAATAGCGCGGGTGCAGACTAATGTCGAGCACCTCGAAGCGCCCCACATACGGGTCGTTTTCGGGCAGCAGGAACGCCAGTTTGGGATTCTGGAAGGTCAGCGTGTAGTCGGCCTTGAAGATGAAGCCTAAGGCGCTGGGCTGGTCGGCGAAGAGGCCCGAAGGGATGTCGATGGCCACGCGGATGGCCTTGGTTT
>CAMUYT010000138.1 GCA_947164955.1 uncultured Bacteroidales bacterium
TCCTCAACGGCAAGCGCAAACGCTACTTCTCCCCTTTCCCCATGCTGTTTTTCGCATTGACGGTCTACATTCTGATGTTCTCGTTCACGGGCAGCCGGAGCGATTATTATGAGCTGGAAAAGAGTTTTAGTAAGATGGAGCAAAAGGAAAGAGACTCTGTCGCAATGAACCTCTCGCCAAACGACCAGCGAGAACATTTGGTTTTCAAGATAGCGAAAAACGTTGCCGACTTTTACAACAACCATTACACTGCCGTCTATATGCTGACACTGCCCATCTTCGCCGTTGGTGCCCGAATCGGTTATGGCCGCAACAACAGGCGGCGCTACTATTGGGCAGAGTATTTGGTAGCCATCACCTACGCCATGGTGATGGTCATCTTTTACCGATGTCTCACCAGCCTTGCGTTTCTCATTTCAGAGACCTTATCGGACCGGATGGGGACGTTCGCGCCCATTGCCACCGTTGTCGCTTTCACGGCTTGTTTTCGAAAAATGATGGGATTCGGCATCGCCAAAACCGTTTGGCGAAGCGTATTGTGCTTATTAATGTATTATGTGATCTTAGGACTTATTATCGCCATCGGGATAGCGATTTTCCTCGTCTACCTATACCATAAATTCGAGTAAGGTCTCACCTGGAACGCCAAAAGCTCCGAGTGAAGAGCAGCAAAATGGTGAAGATTTCGAGACGGCCCACCAGCATGTCGAACGAAAGCAGCCATTTGGCGGCGTTAGAGATGTTGTCGAACGTCCCACTTGGACCCGTGATGCCTGTGCCGGGGCCATAATTGCTGAAACAAGTCAGGAACGACACTGCACCATCTTCAAAACTCATGCCTGCAGCCGAAAGCGCCACCACGTTGACCATGAACACGATGATAAACAGCGAAAAGAACGACAAGACACGCTTCAGGGCCATATCGTCGACGGTCTGTCCCGACACCTTAATGGTATACATGCTCGAAGAATGAATCAGTTCATTGACCGTCCTCTTGATATACTTGAACAACACGATGACACGCACCATCTTGATGCCTCCGCTGGTGGATCCGGCACAGCCGCCCACAATCATCATGAGCACTGTAGGGATGAGGAAGAGACGGCCCCATGTGTCGTAATCGTAATTGGTGCCTTGGAAGCCTGTGTTCGACAGTAACGCCACCACATGGAACAGCGACGTACGAATACGGTCGAGTTCTGTCTGCGGATGCGAAGCCAGCTGCTCATCGGTGATGACATCGATACGCGGGGCGAAATAGAAACGCAACATGAAAAGAACCGTAAAAAACAGGATGGCCAACAAGTACCAACGCAGTTCCTCGTTCTTTCTAATCACGTCAAAACGGCCACTGAAGAAGAAATGATACATCGCGAAGTTGATGCCCGACAGCAGCATGAAGAAGATGCAAACGAACTCAATATAATTGGACTGGAAATAGCCGATGCTGGCCTGATGGGTGCTAAAGCCACCTGTGGCAATCGTCGTAAACGCATGACACACAGCATCAAACCTATTCATTGGGCCCAAGGCATAAGCAATCGCGCAAAGTACTGTCAAGGCGATGTAGATGATCCAAAGCAAGCGCGAGGTGGCACCCATCGTCGGGGCCAACTTCTCGACACTCAAACCCGGCGCCTCAGCTGCAAAAAGCGACATCTTCTTGGAGCCTTTGGCCACCGAAGGGATAAATGCCAAGGTGAACACCACCACGCCTAAGCCGCCAAGCCATTGCATGATGCTACGCCAAAACAAGATACCGTGCGGTTGGCTGTCGATATTGTTCAAGATGGTTGCGCCTGTTGTCGAAAAGCCCGACATGGTCTCGAAAAAAGCGTCCGTCACATTGTCGACCGTGCCATACATCAAGAAGGGCAACATGCCAAAAACAGAGAACAGCACCCACGACAAAGCGACCACCATAAAGGTGTCTCGAATCTGCAAATTGCTCTTTTTACGCGAGTTGCCAATATTGTATAGCAAAAGACCAACAGCCCCCGTGAAGGCTGCGGTGAGGAGAAAACAACGCGCGTCAGTCTCTCCCGCCACACGATGATAGTGCAACGCCACTGCCGCAGTCAACAACAAAGCTGCCGTCTCAATCAGCAGAAGGACACCAAACAATTTGCTTTTCATCGTATTAAGTCTTTGGCTTTAGGGCATGACACAAAATCTTAACTAACTCCACGGTTGTGCCCACCCTTCGCCATAGTCGAAGTCGTCGTCATCGTCATCCTCTTCCTTGTAGGAATCATCGGAATAAGGTTTCACCCATGTCCTGAACTTGATGGACGGGATGGCCGTGATCTCGCCGTCGGCCTCAGGCGAAATCGCGATGTCGATGTCGTCTTTGGCCAGTTCCTTGAGCCAATGCTCCAATTCGGAGAAGCCCATGTCGGTCACCGAATAATCGGCCCAATCGCCTTGTGCAGCTTGTTTTGCCTGCTCTTCCGATTCCCACAACGGGATATAAGGCTCGCCGTCGCCGTCCTCTAACATGGCGAAAAAGCCCTCTCGAGCTTGGAGCAGCCACACCTTGCGTGTTTCAAGGATGGCCGCCAGAAATTGTTCAAGTCTTTCCATTGTCTATCTAGTTTTATCAGCCAGAATCAATCGCAACCCTCCACGAAGATCTCGTAGTTCTCAAATACAATGGTCTCGCCAGCCGTAATCTTGGCTCTTTTGCGGGTTTCCACTTCGCCATTGCGAAGCACCATGCCAGCGCTAACCACCTCTTGGGCCTCGCTGCCGGAATACACCACATCACATGCCTTCAGCAACGCGATGAGTGGGATGAAGTTCTCGTCCTCACGCAGCGTAAAACTGATCCTTTTGAGTTTTTGTGCCATATCATTGTGCTTTTTGCATTCTTTCGTCCTTTTTCTTCTCACTGTGTTTGGCCAACACCTCCAACAAATACACTGTCAAGCCACCGAGTACGCCCATGACGACCGCCACCAGAAACTCGCCGTCCCAATTCGGAAGACGGAATACATAATTCATCATGTCGGCCGACGGCGCCTTCCAAGGATACACTACAGGGAGACTACCCAACATGAAGCCCGCCAGCACCGAAAGCGTGCCGTCGCGATAGTCGCGCATCAACCAGGAGAGCAAGTGCGAGAAAGAGACGATGCTCACTACCGCGCCCAAGGCAAAAGGCAGGAGGATGCGCGCGCCATGCATAAACGACGAAGCCCTTGTCAATGCCGGAATAGCCTCTGTGACAATGAGTTCGTAGTTACCCATAAGCAACATCAAATGGGAGCCCGAGACGCCAGGCACCACCATTCCCGTTGCACCCACAATGCCACAGACGAACAGGTATAAGAAACTATCGTTGGAATAGGGGTTCGACTTGATCGAAAGGAGAAAAGATACAGTTACGCCCACCACAAACAAGAGGATGTTCTTGACGTTCACTTTCTCGATGCGCTTCGCCACATAGATCACCGATGCGATGATAAGGCCAATGAAGAATGACCATGTATACACTTCGTACGACTTCAACGTCTGCTTCAAAAAAACCGCCGTCAGCACCATGCCAACCAAGATGCCCAGAAAGATGGTCAGGAAGAACTTGAAATCGGTGCGACGTGCGAACTCGCTCATCTCACCCTTGCGAAGATACTTGAAGTTTTTGTGATTCAACGACTTGATGGAGTTGACAAAACGCTCAAAGACACCCAGCACCAATGATACCGTACCGCTGGAGATAGGAAACACGTTCACCGTCCCCATGATGATGCCCTTGATGAACACCTTGATCGATTCCCATACATTCTGCATCCGTTTCGTCCTTTTCGTTATAAAACTACAAAGATACGACAAAATTGTTTCCCAATGGCATATTTTACGATTTTATCCCCGAAAAAAAACGACGCATCGCAAAAAATGCATATATTTGCACATCAAAAACATTTGCCATGCTACCCGAACAAAAGCAAATCATCTACCCCCAAAATTTCTACATCAAGCTTATCGTGTCGGCCGACATCCCTATTGAAGACGCCAAGCAACACATCAGCGACGCTTTTAGCGAGAGCCAGACCGTCCACAGCTTCGTCAACGTAAGAAGCAGTGCCAAGGGCAATTACATCACCTACACCTACAATATCGACATCGACAGCAAGGAGCACTTAGACAAAACCTACGCCTTGCTAAGAACCCTGCCTGGACTCAAGTTTGCCCTATGACAAAAGCCTATTCCATAAGGATTTACGGTAAGGTGTTCAACGTAGGTTTCCGGCGCTACGTGTACCGCTACGGCCTTCAATGCAACGTGACAGGCTACGTGGAGAACGACCATGCCGACGACAGCGTCCACATTGAGGCCGAAGGCGAGGAAACCGACCTCGACCGCTTCACGCTGCTCTGTGGCGAAGGCACACCTTATTCATTAATCACCAACATGAATATTGAGGCGGTTGAACCGACAGGGAAATACGATGGTTTTCTGGAAATTAGATAACGTTTAGCGACACCAACCGAGTCCTGAAAGGACGACAAGAACACAACGGGAGATTTCAATCTCCGACCAAACATATCGGCTGCCACAATGTGACAGCCCTACAAACGACCAAACATAACGGCTGCCACAATGTGACAGCCCTACAAATGACCAAACATAACGGCTGCCACAATGTGACAGCCCTACAACTGATACAAATATGATTGACTTCTCAAAAATCCTCTTCCTCGACATCGAGACCGTCTCGCACGAGAAAGACTTCAACCAACTCAACGAACGGATGCAGAAACTGTGGTCGCATAAGGCCGAGCAAATCGGCAAAGGCGACGAGAACGCCACGCCGGCATCGCTCTATGAACGCGCTTCCATCTACGCCGAATTCGGGAAAATCGTGTGCATCTCGGTGGGCTTCTTCAATGGCGAACGATTCCGCCTGAAATCCTTCTACGGACACGACGAGAAGGCCTTGCTTGCCGATTTCGCCGACATGCTGAACCGCTACTACAGCACCCCCGACGCCCAACTCTGCGCCCATAACGGCAAGGAATTCGATTTCCCCTACATCGCCCGCCGCATGTTGATCAACGGAATACAAATCCCAAAAATCCTGCAAGTTGCAGGAAAGAAGCCCTGGGAGACCAACTTCATCGACACGATGGAATTGTGGAAATTCGGCGACTACAAGAGCTACACCTCCCTCGACCTGCTCTGCGCCGTCCTCGACATCCCTACGCCCAAGGACGACATCAACGGCAGCGAGGTAGGACGCGTGTATTGGCAGGAAAACGATGTTGAGCGCATCAAGACCTATTGCCAGAAAGACGTGCTCGCCATCGCACAACTCATGCGCCGTTTCAACTACATGCCCCTCATCCCTGAAGACTGCGTCGACTACACCAATTGAACATGCATATACTCTCCAAATCGACCTATATCAAGGGATTGCAATGCGAGAAAGCGCTGTACATGCAGAAAAAGCACCCCTACCTGCGCGACAAGCTCAGCATCGAACAACGTGCCAAGTTCCAACGCGGCACCGACGTGGGTGTGCTGGCCCACGACTATTTCCCTGGCGGCATCGACATGAGCCCCGCCTCTCCCAGCCAATTTCCGAAAAGGGTTCAGGAAACCATGGCCAACCTCAGCAATCCCGAGGTAAACGTAATGTATGAAGCTGTGTTTCAATACAATGACACGCTCATCATGCTTGACATGCTCGTTCGCGACGGCGAGC
>CAMUYT010000139.1 GCA_947164955.1 uncultured Bacteroidales bacterium
GAAAAGGAAATACGAATTGAATGATTTTTGGATCCATACCTTAAGAAAGCCAGAAGAATAATAATTCACTATGGAAAGTACATCACAAATGGAAATACAATTTTGAATCAATCAAAACCATTTGTCATGAGCATTAAACGGTTATATGATTCGTAATTTGGCTACACCAAGCACTATTTTGCCGGCACGGAGCGTCTCGCCTCGGCCATTGGCAACGGAGGCTTGGCTGACATTGGCCACCCGATTGTTGACGGCGACGTAAATATTGAAACGCCCCTGTCGGAACAGACACAAAAAAAGCCCCGAGCAAACGTTCGGGGCTTCTTTGTTGTTGGCTTTGTTGTTGAATCACTTCTTGAGTTCCTTGGTCTTGGCCTTCTCTTTATAGATCAAGACTGTTCTCGTCGAGGAGGAATTGGCGTAGGCCTATGGTGACAAGGCCGTTGTCGTCGCGGCGAAGGATGATGTTGTCGCGCACAACGATGATCTTCTTGAAGGAATCGTCTACGCGGAGCAAGGGACGCTCTTCCTTTTGTCGCTTTTCCTCATCGGGCATCATGAAAGCAGATTGGATATAATAGCGGCGGCTGCCTTTGTTGGCAACAAAATCAATCTCAAGCTGCTTTCGCTGCCAAGTGCCATCAGGCTGCTTTTGCAAGTATTTACTGCGTTTGAATTCTATCATAGACTTATCTCGTTTTCAAAAAATGGAAATATGGACTTTTTTTGTAATTGGATGCAAAAGTATTATTCTTTTTGAAATCACGCAACAAGTTTATTCATTAAAATTGATAATTTGTGCTATCGATATTATAACAAAAGCCCCGAGCAAACGTTCGGGGCTTCTTTGTTGTTGGCTTGATGTTGAATCACTTCTTGAGTTCCTTGATCTTGGCTTTCTTGCCGCGCAGACCACGGAGATAATAGATGCGCGACTTGCGGACTGCACCCTGCTTGTTGAGCTCGATGTTCTCAATCATGGGAGAGGCAATCGGGAAACATCTTTCCACACCGATGTTGTTCGAAATCTTACGGATGGTGAAAGTGCCGGTCTTGCCGTGGCCGCTACGCTTCAGGACGATGCCCTGGAACTTCTGCAAGCGCTCTTTTTGTCCTTCAACAATCTTGTAGGTCACCGTGATGGTGTCGCCTGTCTTGAACTTCGGAAAATCTTTTACAACGATTTGATCTTCAACGAATTGAATTAATGCTTGTTTGCTCATTTTATATGATTTTTATATATTTTTCTCCAAAAAGTGGCTGCAAAGGTACGAATAATTTCGATATAATGAACTTATTTTCCGCTTTTTTTGAAATTTTCGTACATTTCTGGTCTTCTTTCCTTGGTACGTTGCAGCGCCTGCTCCATTTTCCATTCGCTGATTTTTAAATCGTTGCCCGAAAGGAGAATCTCTGGCACTTCCCATCCTTTGTAGTTGCGTGGCCTTGTGTAGACAGGCGGCGACACCAATCCGTCTTGGAACGAGTCGGAGAGGGCAGAGGTCTCATCGCCCAAAGCGCCGGGGATGAGGCGCACCAGGCTGTCGACTAGCACGGCCGCGCCCAGCTCGCCACCCGAAAGGACATAATTACCTATGCTTATCTCTTTGGTGACCAAATGCTCGCGTATGCGCTCATCGATGCCTTTGTAATGGCCGCAGAGGATGATGAGGTTCTGCTTCATCGAGAGTTGGTTGCACAAAGGCTGGTCCAAAAGCTCGCCGTCGGGACTCATGTAGATGACCTCGTCGTAGTCGCGCTGGCTCTTCAGGTAGGTGATGCAGTTGTCGACAGGCTCAATCATCATCACCATGCCGGCACCGGCGGCAAACGAGTAGTCGTCCACCTTGTGGTGCTTGTCGGTGCTGTAGTCGCGCAGGTTGTGGAGGCCGATCTCCACAATGCCTTTGTTTACAGCGCGTTTGATGATGCTTTCGGTGAAGGGTCCCTCAAACATTTCGGGGAAAACGGCGATGATGTCGATGCGCATGGCGTGTGTGTTGAAATTTTGCGCAAAATTACTGAATTTGGTTCAAATTGCAGTCTGCGATGAAATTTATGTTATTTTTGCGCGCTTTTTTGCACCTAATAGATCACAAATCTTAATTCATAAACACTATGAGAAAAGTTACGTTTTTATTTTCATTGCTGATGGTCACCATGTTTGCCCATGCGCAAGTGGCGGCCAACATTTACTGGGTGCAGTTCACCGACAAGGCCAACTCACCTTATTCTATCGACAACCCCGAGGCTTACTTGAGCGAGAGGGCTTTGCAACGTCGTGCCAATTTGGGCATTGCCATCGACGAGTATGACCTGCCCGTCAACCCGCAATACCTTCAGGCTGTGGCCGACTGCGGTGCCGAACTGATCAATCCTTCGAAATGGCTGAATGGCGTGTCGATCCGCACTACTGACGCCAGCGTCATCGATGCCATCAATGCCTTGGAGTTCGTTTCGGCAGTGCGCTATTGCCCCAACGATCCTGAAGCCCAAAAGCGGAAAGAACGTTGGATGGCCAACGAGATGAAGCCCGCTGCTCCACAACGCATCACGAATGACTTTTATGGTGGTGCTTCGGCTCAAGTGACACAGCTGAATGCCAATGTGTTGCACGATATGGGTTTCGATGGCACGGGCGTCGTCATCGCCGTTCTTGACGGTGGTTTCGATGGCACCCCCAACCAATCGTGTTTCAATGCCATGCGCGACGAAGGCCGTCTGCTTGGCACGCGTGAGTTCGTCTACGGACAGACCACGGTCTATTCGCAGAGCACCCACGGCACGTCGTGCTTGAGCACGATGGGCGCCTACGACCCGAACAACATGGTGGGCACCGCCTACAATGCTTCGTATTACCTTATCCACACCGAGGATGGCGATAGCGAAAACATCATTGAAGAGTACAACTGGGTGTCGGGCGCCGAGTGTGCCGACAGCCTGGGTGTCGATGTTTGCACGACATCCTTGGGTTATATCGACTTCGACATGACGCAGTGGAATCACCCCTTCGAGCATTTCGACGGCAAGACCGCCCCAATGTCGATTGGTGCCGATATCGCTGTGAGCCGTGGCATGATCTGCATGAATGCCGCTGGCAACGAGGGTGATGGCACTTGCACCCTGGGCATTCCAGCTGATGCCGAACGCGTGCTGACCGTGGGCGCTGTCGATGCAAGCGGCAACCGTGCTTACTTTAGCTCGGTAGGCCCGACCTACGACGGCCGTATCAAACCCGATGTGATGGCCATGGGCGAGAATACCTATGTGGCTTCGGGTTATGGCGACATGTGGCCTTATTACAACGGCAGTGGCACTTCGTTTGCCACGCCCGTGCTGGCTGGCGCTGTGGCTTGCCTGCGTCAGGCCCGTCCTACCGCTTCGGTGCAAGAGATCTGCGATGCCATCCGCGCATGCAGCAACCGTGCCGACAATCCCGACAGCAAGTATGGCTACGGCATTCCTGATTTTGCCGCTGCTTTGGAGATGCTCCACGTCAACGAGCTGCCTGCCACTGCAAAGGAGATCATCAATGTGTATCCCAATCCTTCGCAGGGCGAGGTGCATGTGGCTTTGAAGGAAGGCGTTAGCGCTGATGTTGTTGTCTACGACATCATGGGCCGTCAGCTTTACACCTGCAGCTTCAATGGTTCTAACCTCTCCATGCTTGAGGGTTACCTGAACACGTTGGAATCGGGTGTTTATTTCATCAACGCCATTTCGGAGCAAGACAGCCAAACGCTGAAACTTGTCATGACGAAGTAAGCCTAAGTGTAACAAAATGAAAAAGGTGGGCCTCAGTCGAGGCTCACCTTTTTTATTGGTTTCTGCGAAGCCTTTATTCTTTCACGAACTTCATCGTGTGTCCATTGATGCGGATGAAATAAAGGCCGGCATCGAGTTCGTCGATGTTGACTTCGTCGTTGTCATGGAGTGTTGCGGTCTTTACGAGCAGGCCGAAAGCATTGTAGATTTGTGCTTCGTGCTCGCCTTCAAGGCCTTCGATGTGGATCTTGTTGTTGGCGGGGTTGGGGTAGAGGCTGACATTTTCTAAGCCGTTTTCGTCGACGTCGTTGCTTTCGAAGAAGGCAGCAAGGGTGATGTCGTGGTCGACGACGACGGCTTTCGGGTTGTCGGTGGTGTCGTCGTTCCATTTCTTGAAGACAAACCCGTCGGCGGCGATGGCGGCAATGGAGGCTGTTGCTCCTGCCGGATAGGTGCCGGCACCCAGGATGAAGCCTTGGGCATCGTCGTAATACACGGTGACGGTGTAGGTCTGGACAGGTGTTTCAGAGAACGAGGCGATGTACTCGGCGTTTTCCGTAACGGTGATGGTGCGCGGGTTGTTCATATCGCCATCTTGCCAGCCTGAGAAGTGGTAGCCTTCATTGGGCACGGCGCCGATGTTGATGACGGTGTTGGCAGCATACGTGCCACTGCCATAAGTCGAGCCGGCTTGGGGGTCAGCTGAGCTTACGGTGATGGTATAGGTGGGAATCTCGCTGAAGATGGCGGTGAAGGTCATGTTTTCGGTGACGGTCACGCTGCGTGGATTATCGGTGTTGCCATCATTCCAGCCGTTGAAGACGACGCCGTTGTTGGGCGTGGCGCTGATTTCGATGGTCGTGTTTTCGGGATAGGTGCCGCTACCGCTAACAGTGCCGAGCGAAGGGTCGTTCGCCAGGACGGTAATGGTGTATTGTGGTGTGCCGTTAAGGTGGAACAAGGCTTTGTAGGTGGCGTTGCCGCTCACGGTCACGTTGCGCGGGTTGGTCACGATGCCGTCGTGCCAGCAGATGAACATGTAATGCTCATTGGCCGTGGCGGTTATGGTGGCGGTAGAGCCATAGTTGTAGGTGCCGCTGCCGGTTACCGTGCCGCCTTCGGCAGGGTCGGCCTCGACGGTGATTTCGTATTGCAAAGGCGTGAAGACGGCTGTATAAGTGGCGTCGCCTTCGACAAACACGGAACGCGGGTTGGTGATGTTGCCGTCGTCCCACATCTCAAACGTGTAGCCTGTGTTGCTGTGGGCCACCAAATGGATGGTTTCGCCATAGTTGTAAGAGCCGCCGCCGTTGACGGTGCCTGCGCCTTCGGGCGTGACGTTGGTCGTGATGACGCATTGGCGGATTTCGAAACGAGCGGTAAAGGTACGGTCTTGGGTGACGACGACGGTGCGAGGGTTGGTGTAAACGCCATCGGTCCAGCCAGCGAAGGCAAAGCCGAGGTTGGGTGTGGCTGATATCACGATGGTGTCGCCATAATAATAAGTGCCACCGCCTGTCACAGTGCCCCAAGCGGGATGGTCGCTGACGACGTTGATGGTGTATTCGATGCGTCCGAATGAGGCCACGAAAGTGCTGTCTTGTGTGACGGTGATGGTGCGCGGGTTGTCGGTGATGCTGTCGTTCCAGCCGAGGAACTCGCAACCGAGTGCGGGAATGGCATAGATCGTGGTCTCGCTTCCTTCGGTGAAGGTGCCGCTACCTGCTACGCTGCCCCATTCGGGGTTTGCGGATTCAACGGTGATGGTGTATTCGGGTTGCGGCGGGGCAGGCTTAACGACGAGGTCGGAGATGATGCAATCGGGTTGATACAGGATCTCTCCGTCTTTGTAAACCGTTTGTGCGTCAGTGTAATACACGCCATTCTCGTTGACAACCAAATTGCTGATTCCAGAAAGTTCGG
>CAMUYT010000140.1 GCA_947164955.1 uncultured Bacteroidales bacterium
CCTTGATGCGCTGCACTTGTTCGCTGCGGTGCTCGCGGTCGGCCTGCATCATGTTTTCGTTGAAAAGCTCATGACATTCAAGGGCTTGCGCATAATCGCCTTGCATTTGATATAGATAACAAAGGGCTTGGTAGGCCGACATGCGCACACCGGCCATTTCGTTATGTGTGGCTTCGGTGAGGTGGGTGATGGCGAGGCTGTCTTGCTCCAGATAATAGTAGGCCAGTCCCAAGGTCAGTTGGCTGTCGCCTTCGGCATGGGCTTGTTTGAGGCGGTCAATCACCTGTTCGTAATCTTCCTTCACCAATAGCACGTCGCGGCTCGATTCCAGAAGGATTTCGTTTTTCATCGTATTGTCGTTCAAGGCTTTGGCAAGGATGAGGGCTTCGTCGTAATGCTGTTCAGCCGCGTTGATGTCGCCCAACGAGGCCGCCGCCCGACCGCAATTGCGCATGACATTCATTAATAAGGTGGAGTCGTTGAGTTCGCGGGCCAACTTCGCAGCGTCTTCATGCAGCGGCAGGGCTTCTTCAAACAGCTCGTGCTTCCAATAAGTGAAGCCAAGGTTGTCCTCGATCTGGGCTTTCAGCCGTTTCGTTTCGGGTTGGTCGAGGTCGCAATGCTCGATGGCCAGCAATGCCTGGCTGAACGATTCGGCTGCCTCCTCTGATTGTTTGGCGGCACGCTGTTCGATACCTTGCTCGTAGCGCGTTTCAGCTTCTTTGAGCCACCGCGCCTTTTGCTGGCAGGCTGTGAGGCCTATCAGCAAAAGGAACGATCCTATTAAACATTGTGTTTTCATTGTTTTACAAATTTCATGGTTTGTTCGCCCACGCTGATGAAATACATGCCCGCAGGCAATTGTGACACGTCGATGGTTGTAGGGTTGTCACATTGTGGCAGCCGTACAGACAAGGTGCCTGTCATCAAAGTCTGGCCCATGAGGTTGGTGATACGGTAGGTCGGGTCTGGTTGAGACGCGATTAATCGCGTCTCAATAAACAAGACGCCGCTGGCGGGATTGGGATACACAGCAAGATGAGGGCCGTTTGTTTCGTTTAAACCATGGTGCAATTGCTCGTACACTTCGTCGCAGTCTCTTTCGCCTATTTTGAGCAACAGGTCACCGCCGAGCCAATAGCAGCGCAGACCTTCCACACGGAAGCCTTTGCCTCGGTTCATCAGTTTTTCGGGGAAGAAACTGGTGAGGTGGCCTATGCCGCACACGATGTCGCCGCTGAAGAGTTCCTCGGAATCGCTCACGGTCAGCTTCCGATAAATCTTGCCCTCATATAGGTAATTCTCCACGGCATCCACATGCATGGTGATACTTACGTTTCCGACCTCGATTTCCCATTCGTCGCCCACATTGGCGGCGAGGTCGTAAAGCGTGGTAAATTCCTCCAAATCCTTGTTCCACCAATATATTTTGCCGTTCTCTTCAAGGATGTATTCGTGGGTCACTTCATTAATACTAATTGTGTCACGGTCATAATGAGTATTGCTGCGCACGATGATCTTGGGGCGTTTGCCTTGCACAACGGTGTCGCCGGTGCATTGCAGATGCTGATAAGTGATGCTGCCGTCAAGGTTGAGGATTTCATAGTACCAATCAGACTGCAATGAGAAAGTGCTTGGAATGTCTTCGGCATTTGGGATGCTCCTCCAATACTGTCTATTGCCTATGAAATACAGGTGATTGTCGCGACCGATGGAGAGGAAACCGTCTTCACTGCCTGCAACCGGTTCCTTGAGAGGAAGGTTCTCGACAGTGTTGTAGAAATGCTCGCCATGGTCTAAGGAATAAGCCAAAACCGCTGTGTTCGAATTCAATAGACGGGGTTGGTAGATGATGCCATTATTTGCGATACTGATGCTATTGGCCCAAAAGGCATAAAACCCCGGCTCATGTTCAAAACCCGAAAAATAGCTTCCGGAACCAACACCGCAAACCACGTTGCCTTCGGGGTCGAAAGCCATGCTTTTAACGGCAATGCCTTCAAAAGCAACAAGTTCCCAGTTGCGCATGTCGGAAATGGAGGAGTGGTATACACCGATATTAGACCTGGTGGAGTACCAAGTGCTGACATAAACTTCACCGTTTTCGTTGACGATAAGGTCTTTGATTTCTTGATGATCTTCCAGGGCAAACCGGGTTGAGTCCCAAGTGGCGCCACCGTCACTTGTCCAAATAATAAAGGGACTTTGCCATCCAACGAGTATGTTGTTTGATGGAGAGCGCATTCTCATACTGCTGAAATAATTGTAGCCAGTGCCTTCATCAATAGGTGAAGTCTGTAGCCAGGTCTCGCCGTTGTCGTCTGAGTAATTGATGATACGGTCGCACAGCAAGAAAATCCTGTCTTCTTTTCCGATGATGCAATTACCGATACCGCCGGTGAACACGGTATCCCAAGTTTCACCTTTGTCTTGCGATCGTAGCAGTTTCATAGGATTGCTGTACTTGATGCAGAACAAATCGCCTTGGGAGTTCACACCTTTGAGCGAACCTGGAATAGTAAGGGGTTCCCAGATGTTTTGGGCCTCAAGGATGCCGAGGCTGCCGAGGCAGAGGATGAGGAAGGCAAACAGTTTTTTCATGGTATCAGCGTTTTTAATTGTTTAGTTTTTTAGGTTTGCAATGCAAAAGTATATCATTTCTCCAAACGAAAAACAATTCGTCAAGCCCTTTCAGGGCTTTGTCTATCATGTCGCAAAGATAGAAAAAAATTAAACGATTGGATTTCAATTTGTTGCAAAATCGAAATCCAACCGTTGTCTATGATGTTGTCTATGTGATTGTCGCTGAATTGCCCTAAATAAACCATAAAATCACATAGGATTTGATTATCTCACCACGAGTTTTTGCGTTGCCGTGCCCAAGGTGATGATATATATCCCTGCGGGCAACGATTCGATATGAATGTGTTGGATTGTGTCGTTGATGTGCCCATGTAAGAGGTTCTGTCCCATCAGGTCGGTGATGCGATATTCGGTTGGGGTGAGCGGAGATGCACCTTGTGTTTCCACAACGAGGATGTCCTTTGCAGGATTGGGATAACAACGGAAAGCATTTTGGTGTTCTGGTACAGTTGTCGTAAAACTACCCCATTCGCTAAGATAGGAATCGACACGTTCTTTCAAGAAATCGTCGGTAAGGCTGCAAGCATAAGTCCAATAGGCTCGGCTTGACGGATTGCCCCATCTATAGGATTGCTCGTCAATTTCATGATACAACAAGCCACGTATGTGATGATACCATGGCGAAGTTTGCTCATAGAGGAATACCGTTTGACATAACTCATGGATTCTTTGGTCAAAGCTATCATAAAAATCCTGATTCTCAAGGAGTCTTCTGAACAATAGCGTTGCCCTTCGACTGGATGGCCAAAAGTAGTCTCCAGTATAGGTAGCGTTACCAAAAACATTAAGAACCGTTGGATTGCCAAACGGATCCACACCGCTATTGTTAAAAGTGGCATCACCGTCGTAAAACATCCACCTCCATTTGCCTCCCTCCATTTGCCAACAGCGGTTATTGTTGGCTGGCCAATCGAGATTGGCAACAAAAGTCTCGAAAACCATGTAATCAATAAAATTGTCGATGTCAACAAGGCCAGAGAGATAATCATAGTTCTCTTGTATGGTCAAGTCGGCGCTTTCCAACCAGAGCATCATGTCATAAAAGCCTTGTGGATTGCCACACTCCGGTTCCATCCAATTGCTGATAATATTGCACTCATCATGGTCAACACCCAGATGGTCTTCCAAATAACGTTCGTCCATTTTCTCCTGCAAGAAATAGATACCCCAATACTCGCCATTGATATATAGACATACAGGTCTCGTATAGCCCGCTTCCAGTCCGATGCCTATAGCCATATGACTGCAAATGTAGTCTTGAATTCCAGTAAAGGGATACAAAGAAGAGAACGGCTTAATAAGCAAATGCTTAAAACTATTCATCGTTGTTTCTTCAAAAAAACGGTAGTCGAACCGTTTGTTGCCGTATTCCTCGCGTGCGTATATCTTCAATCCTTTTTGAGGTTGCCTACGCGCTCGGTTGCCGTGTGTCCTCAGGCCACAAAGCTGATTGATTCCATCGTTGTCAGCAATGTCACAATATTCCACATTCGCCAAACGCTCCCATTCCCTTCCTTTTTGATAATAATTACCTGTGTGCCCTGGGTAAAGAGAGTCAAAATGAATTCCAGGAACCATGATGCCCTGCTCGTAGTCGAATAGGTCCAACGAATCCGCACAAAGCGAGATGGCAGGCAGGCCATGGGTGTCGCAACCCAAAGCACGAATGTAGTAACTATTGGTCTTCACTGCGCTCACACAGCTGTCATTCTCGTCGAACACTGCCGCCCGAATCACGATGCAATGTCGCACCGAATCGGGCAGGTAGAAGTTTTCTTCTGGACAATTCAAAATGGTGTAAATATTTGATTTTGAATAGAGATGTTCATCCAAAACCAAAGGTTCGGAATACAGCAGTGAATTTGCTGTCGGGCGGGAGCCGTTGTTGGTGTAACGCACATGGTGAAGGTCAGAGAGGCACTCCAGCGATAGTGGAAAACTGGTCTCGTAAAAGCCGCCAGGTGCAGAGAATACAACTTCTTCTTGAGTCTGACCGAATGTCATTAAAGACAGTCCCAGTAAAACTCCCGAAACCCAGCTTTTTTTGATGATGCTTTTCATGGTCATAAGTTTTGGGTAATTCCTTGTTTGCATGCAAAATTAGGGTATATCCCAAACCTAAAACCACCCTGTCAAGCCCTTTCGGGGCTTTGTCTATCATATTGCAAAGATAGAAAAAATTAAACGATTGAATTTCAATTTGTTATAAAATCGAAATCAAACTGTTGTCTATTGGGTTGTCTATGTTGTTGCTCTGGTAGAGACGCAAAACTTTGGGGTCTTACAGTTGATTTTTCAGCCAAAAACCAAAGAATCGGTCATCAACGCGGTAGGTTCCTTTTTCCGTTGTAATTAAATCCTTGTCCATAAGTTGCCGCAAGGCTGATTGCACAGAACTTGCTGATGGAAGTCCGTGTTTTTTGATAAATGCAACGGATTGCGTTTGCATAGCCTTGCCTTTGATGGCAATGGCTATAAAAAATCTCCCAAAATCATGTTTTGGGAGATTTTGAATCGGATTTTGGGCGACTCCTTGCAGTAAGGCAACCCTATCTTTACTTCTTCGGCTTCAACTCGTCGAAGATCATCGTGCGAAGGTTGTCGATGGGGACGCGCACTTGTTGCATGGTGTCGCGGTCGCGCACGGTGACGCAGTTGTCAACCAAGGTGTCGTTGTCGACGGTGACGCACATCGGCGTGCCGATGGCATCTTGTCTTCTGTAGCGCTTGCCGATGGAGTCTTTCTCTTCGTACTGGCACATGAAGTCGGACTTCAGCGAGTCGATGATTTCGCGGGCCTTCTCGGGCAGACCGTCTTTCTTGACCAACGGCAGCACGGCGACCTTGTAAGGTGCCAAAATGGCCGGCAGTTTCAGCACGACGCGCTCCGAACCGTCTTCAAGTTTCTCTTCGGTGTAGGCATTGCTGAACATGGCGAGGAACATGCGGTCGAGGCCGATGGAGGTCTCGATGACGTAAGGCGTGTAGCTCTCGTTGGTGTCGGGGTCGAAGTATTGGAGCTTCTTGCCTGAGTATTTGG
>CAMUYT010000141.1 GCA_947164955.1 uncultured Bacteroidales bacterium
AAGCCGTCGTACACCAAGTCGGTGAGGCTGATGAAGTCGGCCCAGTCGTCGTCGCCGAGGGCGAAGTTCATCGTGTCGGCGGTCATCTGCTCACTGAGGGCCTGCGCGGTGACGAAGACCTTGTTGCGCGAGAGGATCTTGTTGGTCATCAGCAGCTCCTTTTGCGAGAGCGTCTGCTGGTCGCGGCGCAGGTCGTCGTTGGTGCGGATGAGGTTCTCCATGTCGCTCACCAATTCGTGGATGCGGTTTTGGTCGCGCTCCACCTGGCTGCGAAACTGCTCCACGGCCAACTTGTGGTCGCTCACCTTCTTCCTCACAATCAGCACGATGACCAATAGCGCAATCACCGCCACGGCGATGATGAGCCATAGTTTCAGGCTGCGGTTGCGGAGCAGGCTCTCCATTTCGCTCTTTTGCGCCTTCAGTTCGTATTCGGCCTTGAGACGTTGCAGGTTGTCGGAGGCGTGTTCCTTGTCGGCCTGCATCATGCACTCGGTGAACAGGTCTTGGTATTCCATGGCCTGCGCGAGGTTGCCCTCGTTGTAGGCGATGGCGTAGAGCGTCTGGTAGACCGACTGCTTTAGCCCTGCCCTCTCGCTGCGGAGGGCGGCTTCGAGGTGAGGCTTGGCCTCGGCGTAGTTGTCGGTGTAGTAATAGAGCACGCCCATCGTCATGTGGGCAATGTCGGTGTTGTTCTCGTCGAGTTCGCCATCCAAAGCGCGACTGACGCAGGCCATCGCCTCGGGGTAATTGCCCACGGGCAAGTAGTAGTCGCGGCCCATCTCAAGGTAGAGGTCGCCCTGCATCGCCTTATTATTTAATAAGGTGGCGAGGCGGAAGGCCGAATCGTAACATTGTTTGGCTTGGGCAAACTGTTCCAGCATTTTCGCTGCCCGACCGCTGTTGCGCCACGCGGTCATCATGCCTGCCGAGTCGGGCACCTGCCGATAGCACGCGATGGCTTCGCGGTGCATCGTGAGGGCATCGTCGAAAAGGCCGTGTTTGTTGTACATCGCACCGAGGTTGTCCTTGAGGTCACCTTCGAGTTGAAGGTTCTCAGTGGTTGGCTCGCAGCCTTGCATCAGCGCGATGCCTTGCAGGAAACGCTCGGCGGCCTCCTCCGAGAGGCGTTGCTCGCGCAGCTCTACACCTTCTTTATATAAGGTGCGCGCCTGCTGCAGCCGTTTGGCGGGCGAATCGCATGCTGCGAGGGCCACGCCGAGGGCGAGGATCGTTAGGATAAGTGTTTTTAATGTTGCTTTCATAGGCGTTCTTTTTTTGACTCGGGACTTTCACTCCTTGCCGTCATTGCGGGCTTTGACCCGCAATCTCCTGAACGGAATGGATCCGTCTTCGCGTTCAGGAGATGGCGGATGTCCCTCCGCCATGACGGTAAAGGGGTAAGGATATTGCCCCCAGTCCCATGTCCGTCGATGCAAAAATATAGAGAAAAAACGCTTGTCAAGAGGTTTTTGGGGAGCCTCCGGATTTTGTCCATGTGTTTTTCGATTGTCCAAATTTATTTCATTGGAAATCAATGATGTAAATTGGACATGGACAAAATTTTGTCCCTATGAAAAATGGGCGTTTTTCGAAAAAACCGCCAAAAAAACAACGAAATTACACAAAAGGTGTTACACAAAAAGTGTAACACTAAAAGTGAAATCAAAAAAAGACGCTGCCGAAAGGCAACGTCTTAAACATGCTCTAATTCTTGATAAAAACTACTCTTTCTCGTTCCGCATCTTGACAATCTCCTCCTGTTTGTCTTTCGGCGTCGGCATGTACTGGTGGAATTCCATCGAATAGTTGGCGCGGCCGGAGGTGAGGTTGCGCAAGGCGGTGGCATAGCCGAACATCTCCATCAGCGGGACGAAGGCGTCCAGCTTCTGCGAGCCCTTACGGAAACGACGCATGGCTTCGATGCGGCCACGGCGCTTGTTGAGGTCGCCGGTCACATTGCCGATATAATCATCAGGCGTGTTGATTTCCACCTTCATCACAGGCTCAAGCAGCACGGGACCGGCTTTCATGAAGGCCTGCTTGAAGCACATCTGGGCGCAAAGTTGGAAGGCCATATCGCTGGAGTCGACGGGGTGCGAACTGCCGTCCACGAGGACGCACTTCACATCCACGACGGGATAGCCCGCGAAAGGACCTTTGTTCATGGCAGCTGCCAAACCCTTCTGCACCGAGGGGATGTATTCCTTCGGAATGACGCCGCCCTTGGTGATGTCAACGAACTCGAAGCCGTTGCCCGGATTCGGCTCGAAACGGATGACGGTGTGGGCGAATTGGCCCTTACCACCAGTCTGCTTGGCGTATTTGTAGTTGCACTCGAACGGCGCAGTGATGGTCTCGCGGAACGACACCGAAGGCGCACCCACCGTGACCGGCACCTTGAACTCTTCCTTCAGGCGGTCGACGATGATTTCCAGATGCAGCTCGCCCATGCCCGCGATGATGGTCTCCTCCGTCTCCTCGTCGAAGTGGGCGCGGAACGACGGGTCTTCGTTGCAAAGCTTGGCCAAAGCCTCACCGAGCTTGTTGCGGTTCTTCTTGTCGTCGAGGTTCACCTTCATCTCGATGACCGCTGGCGGTATATTGATGGATTCCAACAAGATAGGCTGGTCTTCGTCGCAGAGTGTGTCGCCCGTCTTGGTGTATTTCATTCCCACTAAGGCCACGATTTCGCCCGCGCTGGCCTCGGTGATTTCCTCGCGTTCCTTCGCCTTGATGCGGAAGATGCGGCCCACGCGCTCGCTCTTGGTCTTGTTGGTGTTGTAAACGCTCATGCCGTTGGTCAGCTTGCCGCTGAAGATGCGGATAAAGGTCTGCTGACCCACATACGGGTCGTTGATGAGCTTGAAGGCCAAAGCCGAAAAAGGCTCATTCTCAGAGGGGTTGCGCTGATAGGTCTTCTCCTCGTTGGCGGGGTCGTGCGCGATGACGGCACCCAAGTCCTTCGGTGAAGGCAGGTAGTCGACGATGGCATCCAAAAGGAGCTGGATACCTTTATTCTTATAGGCGGCGCCACAGAGCACCGGCACCATCATCAGCTTGATGGTAGCCGTGCGGATGGCGGCCATCAGCTTGTCGGTCGGGATTTCCTTGTCTTCGAGGTAGAGCTCAGCAATTTCGTCGTCAAGGTCGGCCACCTTCTCGATGAGGTTGCGGCGGGCTTCCTTGGCCTGCTCCATCATGTTCTCCGGGATGGGACCCACGATGCGTTCCTTCTCGACGAAACGCACCGAGTTCATCTGCACCAAGTCGACCATGCCTTCGAAGGTGTTCTCCACGCCGATGGGCAGATGCAGCGGCACAGCGTTGGCACCCAGGTATTTATGCATTTGGTTGACGACCTCTTGGAAGTCGGCACCCGTGCGGTCCATCTTGTTGACAAAGGCAATGCGGGGCACGCGGTATTTGTCGGCCTGGTTCCACACCGTCTCCGATTGCGGCTCCACGCCACCCACGGCGCAAAACACCGCCACCATGCCGTCGATGACGCGCAGCGAGCGTTCCACCTCCACCGTGAAGTCGACGTGGCCGGGAGTATCAATCAAGTTGATCTGATAGCCATTCCAGTGCGCGGTGATGGCTGCCGAAGCGATGGTGATGCCGCGCTCCTGCTCTTGTTTCATAAAGTCCATGGTGGCTTGTCCATCATGCGTTTCACCCACCTTACGGTTGACGCCCGTGAAGAACAGGATGCGTTCCGAAACCGTAGTCTTTCCTGCATCGATATGCGCTGCGATACCGATGTTTCTCAATTTTGAAATGTTCAAACTCATTATTTTAACTGATTATCAATATCTTACAATTCAAATCTTGACTTTTGATTTGGGGTGCAAAGGTACGGAAAAATTTTGAAACTCCCCGAAAATGAACAAAATAAATCGAATAACCACCTCAAAACGAAGTTTGTCGATAAAGATATGGACTTATTGTTTATCTTTGCCTCTCGAATTATGACCGACATCATCACCATAAGAAAAGGCCTCGACCTGCCCATAGCAGGCCAAGCCGAATTACGTCTCACCGATGCCCGCGACATCGACACATACGCCATAAAACCCACTGATTTCGTTGGGCTTACGCCAAGACTTTTGGTTGAAGAAGGCACAACAGTCAGCAAAGGCGATGCCTTGTTTGTCGACAAACAGGACGAGCGGATCAGGTTCACTTCGCCCGTCGACGGGAGGGTGAAGGCAATTGTCCGTGGCGAGAAACGGAAGCTTATGGAAGTGGTTGTTGAAGCGGATTACAAATCCGAGCCAACAGAGCAAACGGCAAGCAAGTTGCCACAAACCACCGATGAAATCAAGGCGGCGATGCTGCAATGCGGTCTTTGGCCGATGTTGCGGCAACGGCCATTCGGCACGGTGGCCAACCCCGACGACACACCTAAGGCCATCTTCGTCAGTGCCTTCGACAGCGCGCCCTTGGCACCCGACTATGATTTCATCATGCAAGGCAAGGAAGAAGCATTAAAAAAAGGCCTTGAAGCCTTGACAAAACTGACCGAGGGGAAGGTACATGTGTGTTTCAGGCCTGATCAGAAACTGGATTGCTTCGTTCCTCTGAATTCCCCTGTCCCCTTAGAAGGAGGAGACGCTAAGCGACGACTGGAAATTCACTATGTGAAGGGACCACACCCCGCAGGAAACATCGGCACGCAGATTGCCCACATCGACCCTATTAATAAAGGTGATGTCGTCTGGACGATGAATCCGCAAGACGTGGTCGTGCTGGGCGAATTGGTGAGCACGGGCGTTTACCGCCCCGAAAAAGTCATTGCCGTGGCGGGTCCCAATGCCAGCAACCCACATTATTACCGCATCACGGCTGGGGCTTGCGTGGAGCGCCTTGTCGCCCCACAGTTACCCAACCCCGATTATCCAAAAATGGAAACCGATACGGCTAACCAAAACTATCGGATTATCTCGGGCAACGTTCTGAGTGGCACACAGATAGCCTTTGACGGTTTCGTTGGCGCATACGACAGCCTGCTGAGCATCCTCCCTGAAGGCGACTATTACGACTTCATGGGCTGGCTGATGCCGGGGTTCAAGAAATTCAGCTTCTCACGGACTTTCCTCAGCGGTTTCATGCCGAAAAGCACTTTCAAGCCATTGGGAATCGACCTTCCACGCTTCGAGAAGTTTTGGAAGTTCGACACCAACACCCACGGTGACGAGCGCCCCTTGGTCTTCACGGGCAACTTCGAGCGGGTATTCCCCTTTGACATCTACCCCACCCAACTCATCAAGGCCTGCATCATTGGTGACGTGGAACTGATGGAAAACCTCGGCATCTACGAAGTGGAGCCGGAGGATTTTGCCCTTTGCGAGTTTATTGACACCTCGAAAACCAACATCCAAGCCATCGTCCGCGAGGCGTTGGAAAAACTGAGAAAGGAGGCCATGTGATGTTAGGAAAACTACGTTCATTCATCGACAAAATCAAGCCCAACTTCACGGAAGGCGGCAAATTTGCTTGGCTGCAATCGACTTTCGAGGCTTTCGAGACCTTTGCATTCACGCCCAACCGCGTCACAAAAAACGGCTGCCATGTGCGCGACGCCATTGATTTGAAACGCGCCATGATCATGGTGGTCATCGCCCTCGTTCCCGCCATGCTCTTCGGCATGTGGAACATCGGCTACCAGA
>CAMUYT010000142.1 GCA_947164955.1 uncultured Bacteroidales bacterium
TGACCACCGAGTGCGTCATCAGCAACCACAAGGAGCCTACGCCTCCCACACCTCCGATGCCCATGGGCGGCGGAATGGATGGGATGATGTAATCCAACCGTGAACGCTGTAGGGCTGTCGCATTGCGGCAGCCGCTTGGCAAACGCAATATGCGGCTGCCACGGTGTGATAGCCCTACAAGCCACAGAATTAATGGAAACGAGCAAAAGGCTGGCCTTGAAAAAGGCTGGCCTTTTTTGTTTTTCTCCCATCTCCATCCCCAAAATCGTATGGACAAAACTTTGTGGCAAAATTTTACAAACAATTGATACCCCAACCGCTATGCAAGACGTTGTTTCTCTAACCATTATGCGGTGGCATGGAATGAGACAAATTACCCCACTTTGTTGGGGTGACGCCTTTTTTCCCTATTTTTGCAGCCTAATTATCCGAATCCATATTAACCATGGACGCAATCAAAGTCATTGAAATCAAAAAGAGCGTTTTTGAAGATAACGATAAAGACGCAGAGAATCTTCGTAAAGAATTGAAAGACAAAGGTGTTTTTCTTCTCAACCTCATGTCGGCACCCGGTAGCGGCAAGACAACAACACTCATCCAAACCCTTAATCGTATCAAAGACAAGGTGCACGTGGCGGTGATGGAAGCCGACATCGACAGCGATGTCGACGCGGTCAAAATCAGGGAAGCCACGGGTGTGTCATCCATCCAACTCCATACGGGCGGCATGTGTCACCTCGACGCCGAGATGACCCGTCAGGGGCTCGACAACGTGGAACTGAAGGACGTTGACTTGGTTGTCTTGGAGAATGTAGGCAATTTGGTATGCCCAGCTGAGTTTGATACTGGCGCCGTTCGCAATGCAATGATTCTCTCTGTGCCGGAAGGCGACGATAAGCCGCTCAAATACCCTTTGATGTTCACGGTGTGCGACCTCGTCATCATTAACAAAACCGATGTGATGCCGTACTTCGACTTCGATTTGAACCGTTGTAAGGAATACATCCACCAACGCAATCCCAAAGCCCAAGTCATCCCTATCTGCGCCAAGACCGGAGAGGGTGTGGATGCCTTCGCCCAATGGCTCCTCGCCGAGGTCAACGCCTGGAAAAACAACTGATAACTGAACAACTGCAAACTGACAACTCTAAACTGATAACATTATGCCCGAAATGTCAACCAAATTTGTCCCCAAGCATAAAGGCGACAAAAACCCCAACCCGAAACTACTGAAGTTTGTCCAAAAGGTCACCGACCGCATCCCTGGCAAGATCAAGATGACCAGCGACGCCCCTGAATATTGGGGCTTGGCCTGCATCTTCGAAGACGAGATGGACGCCGTCACCCGCGAGGCTTCGCTCGACCTGCTGTTGGATATGCTGCCAAGCAAGCCGTTGAAAGTGCGTGAACACCGTACATACAAGTTGCTCCATGAGTGGAACGACAAGAAACATTATACCGCGGATGACGCTTCTTTCGACGAGCTGCTCGACAAGCTGTCCTATTTCGGTATGCTGGAGTATGACTATGGCGACAAATATACCAAGGAAGGCCCTGTTGAAGGGACCACTTACAATCGCGAGGACCGCATTTATTGGGTGCCTATGTTTGTTCCAGGCTCTGCGGAATATACCAACATGAATACTGACCTGATGGACCGCCACCCCGAGCTGGCCATGTTCTTCGAACGCATGACGTTCTTGCCCTTGGAGAAAATCACGCCTAGCATCCCCATGGGTGGCGCAGGTATCGGCATGCACGTCATCCCCGTGGAGAAGGCGATTAGTATGGAAAACCAAAGTGTTGATATTGAGCATATTTCATATTGGTTGAAACGCTATGAAGGCCATCTGGCGGTGGGCATCTGCTCATGCCGCTATGGTCGCAAGAAACTCGACGAAGGCTGTGCCGACGACTACCGCGATTGGTGTATCGGCGTGGGCGACATGGCCGAATACCTTGCCGAAACGGGTCGCGGTCACTATATCACCTATGATGAGGCTATGGCAATCCTGAAAAAAGCTGAGGACAACGGCTTTGTGCATCAAGTGACCAACGTCGACGGCGAGGGAAAGATTTTCGCCATCTGCAATTGCAATGTCAAGATTTGTAATGCATTGCGAACTTCCCAGCTCTTCAATACCCCGAACCTTTCGCGGAGTGCCTATGTGGCAAAAGTGGATCCGAAGCGTTGTGTGGCTTGTGGCCGTTGCGTGGAATATTGCCCTGCCGGGGCTGTCAAGTTGGGACAAAAACTCTGTACCAAACACGGCGAGCAGACCTACCCCAAACAAGAACTCCCCGATGCGACGAAATGGGGCCCACATAAGTGGACGGAAGACTACCGCGACAAGAACCGCATCAACTGCTATCCGACGGGTACCGCACCATGCAAGACTGCCTGCCCGGCCCACATCGCTGTGCAAGGCTATCTGAAGAAAGCCGCTGAGGGTAAGTATAAGGAGGCTTTGGAACTCATCAAGCGTGAGAACCCCTTCCCGGCGGTTTGCGGTCGCGTATGCAACCGTCGCTGCGAAGATGCTTGCACGCGTGGCACCATCGACCAGCCTATTGCCATTGATGCTGTGAAGAAATTCATCGCAGAACAGGATCTCAATGCCGATACGCGCTTTGTGCCCGAAATCAATATCGCTTCGAGCGTCCAGAAACGTTGGGACGAGAAGATCGCCATCATTGGTGGCGGCCCTGCCGGACTGAGCTGCGCCTATTATCTTGCCACGATGGGTTATTATCCTACCGTGTTCGAAAAGAATGACATTCCAGGAGGCATGTTGCAATATGGCATCCCTTCCTATAAACTCGACAAGGAAGTGATCAAGGCCGAAATCGACGTCATGCGCGAGATTGGCGTTGACATCAAAACGGGCGTGGAAGTCGGCAAAGACGTCACTATCCAACAACTGCGCGAGCAAGGCTATAAAGGCTTTTATGTGGCCATTGGCTGTCAAGGCGGCAAGCTGCCTGGCATCCCGGGTGAGACCTTGCCGGGCACAACCACGGCTATCGATTTCCTCCATCGGGCCAACTGTGGCCAGGTGAAAGTGAGTGGCAAGGTGGTCGTCGTTGGCGGTGGCAACGTGGCCATCGACGCGGCTCGTGTGGCCAAGCGCAGTGGCGCCGATTCGGTGACCATGCTTTCGCTGGAGACGGAAGACATTATGCCTGCCTCTCTTGAGGAACGTCGTGAAGCCCATGAAGATGGCGTGGCGATCAATGCTGGCTGGGGACCGAAAGAGGTGCTCGGCGAAGGCAAGGTCAGCGGCATTGTCTTTAAGAGTTGCACCTCTGTGTATGACGCTGAGCATCGTTTTGCTCCACAATATGATGAGAATGAACTCATCATCATGGATGCCGATATGGTTATTTTTGCCATCGGGCAGACGGTGGTCTTGAAAGACCTGCTGAAAGACACCAAGGTTGATTTCTTCCGTGGTGTGTATCCCGTGGCCGACAAGCTCACCTACCAGACCGCCGAAGAGGATATCTTCGTGGGTGGCGACTGCTATACAGGGCCTAAATTCGCCATCGACGCTATCGCCGCCGGTAAGGAAGCAGCCGAGAGCCTGCACCGTTATGTACAACATGGCCATATGACCATCGGTCGCAATCGCCGCGACTTCATCGAACTCGACAAAGACGATATCATGGTGGAGTCGTACGACAATGGCTCGCGTCAGGTGGAAGGCGTGGCTGCCAAGGAGAATCCCTTCAGCGAATATATGGTGACGCTCAGCGAAGACCAGGTGCGTAAGGAGACGGCCCGTTGCTTAAGCTGTGGTGCTTCCGTCGTCGACGAGAACCGCTGCATCGGCTGTGGCATCTGCACGACCAAGTGTGCCTTCGATGCAATCCATCTGCATCGCGATCATCCAGAGGCTTCGCATATGGTTACTTCCGAGGACAAGTTCAGCGCCATCCTGCCTTACATGCTCAAACGCACCGGAAAAATCATTTTCGGCAAGAAAAACTGAACAACTGAACAACTGCTAACTGAAAACTGAATAACGTGCACGAACTGGGAATCGTATTCTATATTGTCAAGGACGTTAAGCAGGTGGCTGAAGAAAACCATGTGGAGCATGTTTCCAGCGTGGTGATGGACATCGGCGAGGTATCGACCGTGGTGCCGCATCTGCTCACCGACTGCTGGCGCTGGGCTGCCGACAAGGAAGACGTACTCCGGGGCTGTGAGATGAAAGTCAACACCATCCCTGCGGTTACGCTTTGCGGCGACTGCAACAAGGAATACGAAACGGTCAAGTTCGGCAAGACGTGTCCCTATTGTAACAGCAAAAACACCTGGCTGTTGCGAGGCAACGAAGTGGAAATCAATAGTATTATTGTGTAATTCAAAATTTAAAATTTAAAATTCAAATAATCAAGTATATGTCTTGTTTTGTAGTACCTTTAGCACAAGCGGTGGTCACGAGTGCCATTCGCAAATCCAATGAAAAAAACAACCGAAGCGATTATTCTGCCTTTGCGCGTCATCTGCCCGCTTTGGAGAAGATGCTTTGGGGTGGCTCCGTGATGCTCATCGTGGATCATATTATCAATGGAGAGGTCACCTGGCGTTATCCTTTCTTCACCGCTCTAGAGCAAGCGGGAGGCTTTCAGGTAATGCTTCGTGAGATGCTTACTGTAGGCCTGCCCATGTCGATCGTTCTGACGGCAGTATGGGTGGGCTATGCCATCCTGAAAGAACGTAAGAATAGAATTACCGTAACAAATGTTAAATAATTAAAAATCATTGCACTATGTTTTTCCAAGTGTATGGGGCTAATGCCCTGTCTCAGTGGGGAATGATGCTCGTTGTCCTCGCTGGTCTTATCCTACTGAACGAGTTTGCCCGTCGCACCAAGTTCGGCGGTATCTTTACTTTCTTGGTCGTCCCCGTTGCTTTGACGGCCTACTTCCTTGCCATCTGGCTTGGCGTCCGCAGTGGAGCACAGTGGGCGTTGGAAAACCAGACCCATGTCTATATGCAAGGCTGGTTCCATTATGCCAAGCTTTATGCAGCCACAGCCGGGTGTATCGGCTTTATGATGATCAAGTACAAATGGGGCATCGGTGCCAAGCACTGGTTCAAGCCTTTCCCGTTCATCATCGTGGCCATCAACATCCTGATTGCATGCGTTTCCGACTTCGAAAGCGCTGTGATGGGATGGAACAAGTGGTGGCTTACCTCCGAAGGCGTTTGGCAATACGGTGGCTGGCACAATGTCTTTAATGGTGTTGCCGGTTTGTTCAACATCTTCTGTATGACCGCTTGGTGGAATGTGTACGGTTCCAAGGACAAGAAAGACATGATTTGGGCCGACATGACCTGGGTCTATATCGTTGTCTATGACATTTGGAACTTCGCCTACACCTACAACTGCCTGCCGACGCATAGCTGGTATTGCGGTATCGCGTTGTTGCTGGCTCCCACCATTGCAGCCCTGTTGTGGAACCGTGGTGGCTGGATCCAGAACCGCGCCAACACCTTAGCCATTTGGTGCATGTTCGCACAAGTGTTCCCGCTCTTCCAGGAGACCTTCAAAGACGGTCGTCAATGGTTCAGCTGGG
>CAMUYT010000143.1 GCA_947164955.1 uncultured Bacteroidales bacterium
TTTCCCCTTCTCCCACTTTCCTAATATGAAAGGAAGGATGATGATGATTCCGGTGACGAAAATGAACAGGTAGTCGTAGTTCATCGTGTATTTCAGGAAGTCAATCAGGAAAGTGGATTTTGGCGCAGATAGCCAGCCGCCAACACCACCGTTCAGGAAAAGCTGGCGATAGAAAATGGGCAAGTTGGGGCTGAAAAGTGCGAGAGCGGCCAATCCGCTGAGCCAATAGCCTTTACGGCGTTCTTTTGTGACAAAAATCAATCCCGTGAGGAAGACGAGTCCAGCCTGGGCTATGGAGAAGGCGTGCATCATGGCGGCAAGCCACGAGGAAATCGCAAACCCGACCCAAAGCCAAGTCGTGGGTTTCTTTGTGTCGAAAAGCACGCGATTCCAGAAATAGACTTGCAGCAGTACGAAGAACAATCCCGCCGAATAGGGCCGTGCCAATTGGCTGTAAAAGATAGTGAACTCGCTGACTGCAAAGAAAGCCGCCGAAAGCAATCCCACAATTCGGTTGAACCACTGCCGCCCTATAATATAAATAAGGTATATGGAGCCAATTCCCATCAGTGCGAAAGGCAGCTTGACCCAGAAAGCATTCCATCCAACGATTTTGACCCAGTAATAAAGGAAAACCTGCACGCCTGCAGGATGGGCATCGGGCGCGACACCGTCGCGAATCAAGTCAAGGAAGTTGTCGTAATGGAGGCGTGTGAAGGCGCTGAACTCGTCGTGCATGAACGGCACCTGACCGAGTTTCCACAGCCTCAGCACGGCTGCAACGAGCATGATGATGCCAAGCAGGATGTAATCCATCCGCTTGCTCGGCACGTTGTGGATTTTGCGCAGGTGGTTTTTACGCGTTCTCATAAACCGTTTTGTTGTGTAGAGACGGTGCATGCACCGTCTCTACATAAGTTATTTCGTCACCAATGTTCCAATGTTCTCGCCACGCAAGACCTTCATCAGGTTACCGCGCGTGTTCATGTCGAAGACGTACATCGGCATATCGTTTTCCTTGCACATCGTGAAAGCGGTCATGTCCATCACCTTCAGGTTGCGCTGGTAGGCCTCGTCGTAGGTGATGTGCTCAAACTTGGTGGCTGTGGGGTCTTTCTCGGGGTCGGCGGTGTAGATGCCGTCCACGCGGGTTCCCTTCAAGATGATGTCGGCCTTGATTTCAACAGCACGGAGGGCCGAGCCGGTGTCAGTGGTGAAGAAGGGGTTGCCCGTGCCGGCGCCCATCACCACGATGTGGCCTTCTTCGAGCAGGCGGATGGCCTTGGCGCTGCTCATCGTGTCGGCTATGCGGTCGATGTAGAGGCCGGCCAAAAGTGTGGCTTTCTGTCCTTTGCTCTGCAAAGTTGATTGCATGGCCATCGAGTTGATGACGGTGGCGAGCATGCCCATGTAGTCGCCTTGGATGCGGTCCATGCCTTTCGAGGCCCCTTGCAGACCACGATAGATGTTGCCGCCGCCGATGACGATGCCGATCTGCACGCCCGCTTGTGCGGCTTCAATGATTTCGTCGGCATATTCATTGAGGCGTTGCGGGTCGATGCCGTATTGCTGGCTGCCCATGAGGGCTTCGCCGCTGAGTTTCAGGAGTACTCTGTTGTATTTCATGAGATTGAAGATTTAAAATTCAAAATTTAAGGATTTAAAGATTATTCTGATAGGCGGCAAAGATACGGTTTTTATGAAAAGAGAGCGACAAAGTCCTTAATACTTGAGGAATTTGGTTGTTTTCCCGTGGTTTGTCTTCAGAACGTACAGGCCTTGGGGAAGGTTGGAGAAATCAAGGGTCTGGTTGCCAGCGTAAAGCTCGATATCCATGACTTTTTGCCCAATGGTGTTGTAAAGGCCAGCCGTCACTTGGCATTTGCTTTCAATCGTAACGTTGGAATGCGTAGCGGTAGGATAAGCGATGAAGAGACTCTCGGTAGGATCTTCCAGACCTTCGGTAGTTTCCACCACAATGGGGCCAACCTGTACTGACTCACCATCTGGATAGAGGGCAGAAAGCGTATAGCGGTGGTTGCCTGAGGTGAGGTTGTAATCCTCGTAGACAAGTTCGGTGACAGTGGTTAACAAAGCATCGTCGCGATAGAGTTTGTAGCCTGTCGGCGCGCCTTCAATAGGCAGGTTCCAGGTCAGTTTGACATTGTCGTTGCCAAAGACCTCGGCGGCGAAGTCGGTGGGAGGATACAGGATGGCAATTTCTGCGTATTTCATGCAGGAGGCATGACCTTGTATACCATCATCGGAATAGGCAACGAATAGGACTCCGTTGTCGGCTGTAATGAATGGGGCGTCAATTGGCCCTTCCGAGATGAGACTGGGCCCGACATAACTCCATTCGCCATCGTATTGCATGACGCTCAGATAGTTTGATTGTCCTTCATTGGTGAAAGCCACGGTGAACTTGCCCTCGTTGAAACAAGTGTTGAGCTTCGACACGGCCCCTTCGGCCAGGTCGTCGCCAAGGCTCTCGAATTCGTTTCCGTTGAAACGGGCTGCCCTAAGTTGATAGCTAGGATAGGCACAATAGGCGAGATAAGGCATGTCGTCATCATCAAGCGCAAGGCTTTGGTAAAAATAGATGTTGTCGATGCCGCTGCCCAAGGCAACCCATTCGCCATCAACGAATTTCCTGACTTTTAGGAGGTTGCTGGCCATGTAATCTGCATAGCCGATGTAAGGCGTGTTGTTGCTGTCGAAAACCAGGCTCTGATGGCACGCGTATTCTGTTTCAGGTGCGTAGATACCTGTACCGCTCACAGGCACCCAACTGCTGTTCTCCAGTTTGAAAACAACTCCTTTGTAGTTTTGCGACACGTCGCGGGCTACAAGATAGGGGATGTCGTTGTTGTCGAGTACGATATGGGTTTCCACACTACCGAAATTGCTGCCTATGGCCGTCCATTGGCTGCCATCCCACTTAAAAGCGTGCCCAGCATCGGATTGGTCGGAGTAGGCCACGTAAACGTTGCCATTGGAGGCCACATCCATGCCGCCTGCCGAGACCGAGCAGGAAGTGCTGATGTTGCCCATCTGCTCCCAGGTGTCGGTGCCTTGGGCGTTTTTATATAGAACAGGTGTGTTGCTTTGATTTCCAAAAACATATAGGTTGCCTTCGTTGTCCTTCTTTATGCCAAACACTTGGAAGGCGTTCTGCGAGAAGCCACGAGGCCCGACATATTCCCAACTGCCGCTGAGTGGCTCATCCACAACGATGGTGAATTCTTGTATGGTGCTGTGGAGGCATTCCGACAGATCCAATCGCACCTCGTAGCTCCCTGGTTGTTCGGGAACCCCATAGAGGCCCGCTGACTCGCCATCATATTGCTCCAAAGTCAGCCAGTCAGGGCCTTGCAAGAGGGTGATGTTGACGAATGCATCGTCGAGGTCGTGAAAGTAAACATTATAAAGGTAGTTCAGGTTGGCGTATGCCTCGGTTCTTGGGACTGATGTGAACAAAGGTGCAGCAGTCTCATCTCCATTTAGGTAGGGGCTCTTGATGGCGTTTTCCACGGTGCCGTCGGGTGCAATCAGCAGGCCGATGACGCGGACGTAGTTATAATCCCAGTTTTCGTTTAAGACACAGCTGAACTCATAATCTGCCGTTTGTGTTGCTTGCAGTGAACTGGGGAAGGAGCCAGGAACACCGTCATAATCGCAAAGCAGCTGTCGCCCTACATGGTCGTAGGCAATACGCTCGGCTGGGATGGGATTGGGCAGGTTCTCGAAACCGCCCATTGTGCCGTGACCCCCACCGCTGTAAGAGTTGGCTTGGTTGTAGGAAGGTGCAGGCCCAGTCACACCATCTTCCGTGAGGATGGCTGCGAAACGGTAGTCGCCGCTCATGTTTTCTAAGGCGTAGGCTGAAACATTGGCGGTCACTTGTCGCGTCTCAGGGTCATAATTGCAAGTGATTTCCATATGGACTTTCGAAGGGATTTGGCTCTCTGCTTCGACTCGTTCAAACCAGTTTTGCGTGTCCGTCTCAAGGAAATGTCGGCCGATGTTGGCAGAAGGCGCTCCCAAGAGTCCTGAAGCGTTGTAATATGTTTCATTAGCCATCGGGTCGCTGCAATGGATGGCAACAAAGATGACGTTGTCTTTGGCGTAGCATAGTGAGTCACCGTAATAGATGCCTCTTGGACACCATTGACACCATGTGCCGGTAAGTTCTTCGACGAGGACGTTTTTCTGCGCAAATCCGATGCTGACGATGAGCATCGTCATAAGGGTAAAGATTATTTTTTTCATGATGTTGAGGCTTTTATTTGCTTGCAAAAATAGCTTTTTTTCAGAAAGCACAAAAAAAACCGAGCGGAATTAAGCTTAATTCCGCTCGGTTTTTTTTTGTAATGGACGTTTACTCTATTCCTTCGAGCCGTCCGTGGCAGTTCTTATACTTCTTGCCGCTTCCGCAGGGGCAGGGGTCGTTGCGGCCCACTTTTTTCTCCACGCGGATGGGCTGGGTGACTTGCTTCTGCTGCGTGTCGCTATGCGACTGCGCCAACAGGTCTTGGCGTTGCTCGCGGATCTTCGACTTGTCGATGCCTTGCGGGCCACGCGACTCGCGCACGGTGTTCGGATCTTGCGTCGGGATGTCAGCACGCATCAGGAACGAGATGACATCTTCGTTGATCTTCTCCAACATGGCCTTGAACAGGTTGAACGACTCCAACTTGTAGATGACCAACGGGTCTTTCTGCTCGTAGGTGGCGTTTTGCACCGATTCCTTCAGGTCGTCGAGCTCGCGGAGGTGCTCCTTCCAGGCGTTGTCGATGAGGCCGAGGGTGATGCTCTTCTCGATGCAGAGGTTCACCTCGCGTGCACCGTTCTCCACCGCTTTCTTCAGGTTGACGATGACGTTCATGCCACGCTTGCCGTCGGTGATCGGGATGGCGATGTTCTCGAAGTGGGTCTGGGTTTCGTACACGTTCTTGATGACGGGCAGGGTCTTCTCGCCAATGATGCGGGCCTTGTCGCGATAGTGCTCCAAAGCGGCATCGAAGAGCTTCTGGGAGAGCGTGTCGGTCTTTTCTCTATTGAACTCGTCCTCACCGAAAGGCACGTCGATACCCATGCTCGAAAGCACTTCCATCTTGAGGCCTTCGTAGTCCTTGGCGTCTTGGTACTCGCTGACGAGTTTTTCGCCGAAGTCGTACATCATGTTGTTGATGTCGATGCTGAGGCGCTCGCCAAACAAGGCGTGACGGCGTTTCTTGTAGATGACTTCACGTTGCGAGTTCATCACATCGTCGTATTCGAGCAAGTGCTTACGCACGCCGAAATGGTTCTCTTCGACCTTCTTTTGTGCCTTCTCGATTTGCTTGGTGATCATCGGGTGTTGGATGACTTCGCCTTCCTGCAAGCCCATGCGGTCCATGATGCCTGCGATACGTTCGGAGCCGAACATACGCATCAGGTTGTCCTCAAGCGAGACGTAGAATTGCGAACTGCCCGGGTCGCCTTGACGGCCTGCACGACCGCGCAACTGACGGTCGACGCGGCGCGACTCGTGACGCTCGGTGCCGATG
>CAMUYT010000144.1 GCA_947164955.1 uncultured Bacteroidales bacterium
GCGTGACTTCCAGGCCGACAGCAAAGAGGCTTTGGAGAACTTCCGCATCACCTATTTGAGCAAGAAAGGCGTGATTCCCGCCTTGTTTGCCGACTTCAAGACCGTGGCCCCCGAGCTCCGCAAGGAAATGGGCATGAAGCTCAACGAGCTGAAGAACGTTGTGCAAGAGAAGGTGGAAGAACAACTGTCGAAGTTTGAGAGCCAACATTCGAGCGATGCTGGCTTCGACATGAGCATGCCTGCCAACGAGATGCGCGGTGCTCGCCATCCGCTGAGCATCGTGCGTCGCGACATTAACGAGATCTTCGCCCACCTCGGCTTCACCATCGTCGAAGGCCCTGAAATCGAGGACGACTACCACGTGTTCTCGGCCTTGAACTTCCCACTCGACCATCCCGCCCGCGACATGCAGGACACCTTCTTTATTAATAAGGAGCCCAACGTGAACAAGGTGAGCGACATTTTGCTGCGTACCCACACTTCGAGCGTGCAGGTTCGTGCCATGGAGAAGCAACAACCGCCCATCCGCGTCATCGCCCCTGGTCGTGTGTTCCGCAACGAGGCCATCTCGGCCCGTGCCCACTGCATCTTCCACCAGATTGAGGGTCTTTACATCGATGAGAACGTCTCCTTTGCCGACCTGAAACAGACGCTCTACCACTTCGTGCAGGAGTTCTTCGGCGAGGGCACCAAGGTGCGTTTCCGCCCGTCGTATTTCCCCTTCACCGAGACCTCGGCGGAGATGGACATCTCGTGCAACATCTGTGGCGGCAAGGGCTGCAACATCTGCAAACACACGGGTTGGGTCGAAATCTTAGGCTGTGGCATGTGCGATCCCAACATCCTCATCGCCAGCGGCATCGACCCAGAGAAATACACCGGCTTTGCCTTCGGCATGGGTGTGGAACGTATTGCCATGCTGAAATATGGTATCAACGACTTAAGGCTGTTCTTCGAGAACGATTTGCGGTTCCTCGAACAGTTTGAATTGGCGTGATTAACACGGATTTCCGTTTTTTTTGAACACGGATTTATTGGATTTTCACGGATGAAAGAATAAAACCGAGGCTTAGAGTCTCGGTTTTATTGTTTATCCTCTCACAGTCCGGTTCAGCCATTGGCAGAAGTCCTTGGTTTTCTCGAACTCGCTCAATACCCAGTCGACCAAATGCGGGTCGGTGAGGCGTGCATCGGGAAGGTCGCGCATCAGGAGCCAGTCGCGCTGTTTGAAAAGCTCGGCATGCGGGTGGTCTTTCGGGTAGCCGTTGGGCACGCGTTTCATGGCGTGGCTCGTGTCGAGGCTGAATGTGTCGACCTTGGCGATGGCTTCGGCCAAAGGCTCGCCGTTGAAGAGGATCTCGTCGCGGATGGTCTTCAGCATGGTGGTGTCAGGCATATACATCCCCGTGCAGAGCATGTTGCCCGAGAGGTATTCCGATTCTTGGGCCTGCACATGAAAATAGTAGCCGCTCAGCATCGACTTCTTGCCTTCGGGGCATACGAACACGCCGAAATGGGTCTTGTAAGGCCGTTTGTCGGGCGAAAAGCGGGTGTCGCGATAGAAGCGATAGGTGCAGTCTTTCAAGGTCAGGCCCTTGCAGTTTTCGTCGAATTTCTGCACGCCGCTGATGATTTGCTCGGCCAAGGCGTTGAAGTTGGCTTGTGCCTTAAGATATTCGTTCTTATGCTCTTGGAACCATGGGCGGTTGTTGTTGCGCAATACATCGTCCAAGAATTTGAGGATTTCTTCCATGGGTGAAACTTTTGTGCAAAAATACGAATTTATTTCTCTGAAAATACCGCTTTTCGCGCCATCAAAGTCATGCTAAGTCCTCGAGCGACCATGAACAAGAGGAAGGCAATCCAAAGGCCGTGGTTGCCGAAGGGCGGCATTAATAATAAGGAGGCGGGCAAAAACACACCGATGGCCGAGATGAGCATCGTGTTGCGGATGGCGCGGGCTGCCGTGGCACCGATGTAGACACCATCCCAAAGGAAAGCCGCAAAGGTGATTAAAGGAATGAGTGCCAAATAGATATGGTAAGGCTGGGCCATGGGGATGATGTCGGGCTGGTCGCTGACGAGGCCGATGAACCAGTTGGGGAAAAGGGCATAAAGCACCGTGAACGGCAAGGCGATAAAGAAACCCCAAAGGAACAAAAGCTTGACGGTTTGGCGCAGCTGTTTGGCATCGTGGGCACCCGTGAAACGCCCCACCAAGGCCTCGCCCGCGTAGGCGAATCCGTCGGTGAAGTAGGAGAAGATGTAGAAGAACTGCATCAGGATCATGTTGACGGCCAGCATGTCGTCGCCGAGTTTGGCCGACTGGTTGTTGAAATAGGCGATGCTGAGCACGAGCAGGATGCTACGAATCATGAAATCGGCGTTGACCGAGAAAAAACGTTTCAGTTTGTCGCTTTGCAACAGGATGACTCGGCGGATGGGGATGAGATGGTGACGGAACTTGGCCAAGAGGAAAACGACAGCCGTAATCAGGCCGCAATACTGCGCAATGACCGTACCTAGGGCCACGCCTGCCACGCCCATACCCATCGCGTTGACGAAAATGACGCTCAAAATGATGTTGACCACATTGGTGAGGATGGCGATGACCATCGGGATGGTCGTGTTTTGCATCCCGATGTACCAGCCGTTGAAGGCATAGAGGCAGAGCACCGCCGGTGCCGCCCAGATGCGCACGCGGAAATAGGTGGAGGTGTAGGCCAATACCTCGTCGCTACCGTGCAACAACTTCATGCTCAGCCATTCCACAGGACCTTGCAGCCCCAAAACCAAAATGGTCGCTATCAAGGCGATGCAGAGCGAGCGGTAGAGCGAATAAGCCATCTCAGCGCGGTCGTTGGCGCCATAGGCCTGTGCCGTGAAGCCCGTCGTGCCCGCCCGCATGAAACTGAAGATGGAGTACATCACGCTGAAGATGGTGCCCCCTAGGCCGATGGCTCCAATGTAGGCGATGCTGTCTTGGTGGCCCATCAGCACCATGTCGACGAAGCCTAACAGCGGCACGGTGATGTTGCTGACGATGTTGGGGATGGCGAGTTTGAGTATCGAGCGATTGAGCGAGTCTTTTGGCATAGGCTTGCGTTTTGGGCTGCAAAAGTACGACAATTCTTTGCGATAATGGAGTTTTTCTTATTTTTGCCTTTTCAAAAGCATCTAACTATGATTTTCTATTTCTCCGGTTGCGGCAATAGCAAACATGCGGCTGAGACCATCGCCGCAGGTCTCAACGACACATTAATCTTCATTCCTGAAGCGGCGCGTGAAGGCCATTATGAATACGCATTGGCCGAAGGCGAAAGCCTTGGCTTTGTGTTTCCCGTCTATTCGTGGGCGCCGCCCAAGTTGGTGCTGGATTTCATTGGGAAAATGCAGTTGGCATCGAAGCCTGCATATCTCTATTTCGCTTGCACCATGGGCGACGAATGTGGCCTCACCGAAAAGATTTTCCGCAAAGCCATCGAGAAAAAGAGCTGGCAACTCAATGCCTGCTTCAGCCTGCAAATGCCTGAGACTTACATCGGTATGCCTGGCTTCAAACTTGATACCGATGAGAACGCCAAGCGAAAAATTGAGGCTGCCGACAAGGCAATGCTGGAGTATATCCCGAAGCTGCAAAACAAGGATAGTTTTTCCAAAATGACTGTGGGCGGTATGGCTTGGCTGAAAAGCCATGTGGTCAATCCAGGGTTTAATCGTTTTGCTACCGATGATTCGAAATACCATGTCACCGACGCCTGCATCCATTGTGGCAAGTGCGTGAAAGCGTGTCCGTTGCAGAACATCTCGCTCGAAGATGGTCGCCCCGTTTGGCATGGCCATTGCACCATCTGCATGGCTTGCTATCATCGTTGTCCCACCAACGCCATCCAATACGGCAAGGCGACGAAGGAGAAAGGACAATATTATTTTGGTCGGCAATAGGTTGCGATTTGCAAAATGTTGCGATCTTTGCCGCCTAAATTCTTCATAATCAAAATTCAACCCTTATGAAAAAACACTTTATCACTTGCATGTTGCTTGCAACGGCAATCTTTTTCCTGAGTTCGGCCACTTCGTTTGGCCAATGTGTCATCCCGATTACCGATAACCAGCCTTCAACGACGACCGTCAAGGTTGTGAAAGAATAATTCTTAAGGCCAGAGCAACCTGTGTAGCTCCTCGACTGAGTCCACCACGGTTAGACCTTCAATGCCTTTCATATTGCGATACCCCCAGCCAACAGCGATGCCTTTGATGCCGCCGTTGGCTGCGGTTTTCATGTCGGTGGGCGAGTCGCCAATCATGACGGCTTCTTCCTTGCCAATGCCCGCTTTGCGCAGCACTTCGCCCACAATCTCGGGGTCGGGCTTGAGCGGGTAGCCGGGGCGGTTGCCCAAGACGGCGACAAAGGGAATGCCAGGGAAAAACTCTTTGATGAGGTGCTCAGTGCCCGCCTGGAACTTATTGGAAGCGATGGCCATTAGGATGCCGTGGCGGTGCAGTTCGCTGACCAAATCCTGAATGCCAGGGTAGGGGCGCGTGTGCACGTCGATATGGGCGGTGTAGTAGTCGGTGAAGTCGGCCAAGGCTGCGTCTACAGCGGTCGCGTCGTCGCGCACGCTTGCGGGCAGTGCCTGATAGATCAGGTTGCGCACGCCGTGGCCTACCATCTGGGTGCATTCGTCAAGGGTGTATTGTGGGTAGGCTCTCAGTGCCATGGCGTGGTTGACGGCCTCTCTGAGGTCGGCGATGGTGTTGAGGAGCGTGCCATCAAGGTCAAAAAGAACAAGCTTGTAGTTCATGGTTTTAAGGTTTTGTAATGTGTTGTTTCGGCTGCCATGCTTAATGGCGTCTCTTCTTCGATGTCGTAAGGCTTCGGCTTGGGTTGGTGCATAGCGAGGAAGTTCTCATTGAGCAGCAGCTCCACTTGTAGCATCGTGTTTTCCAATTGTTTGGGCGTCAGTTGGCATTCCCACACCACGATGACCTGCCAGCCGTTGTCGTGCAGCAATTGATAATTCCTTTGGTCGCGCTCTTGGTTCCTTTTGATCTTGTTCACCCAAAACTCACGGTTCGTCTGTGGAATCTTGCAACACGAACTATTAACTATCAACTGACAACTATCAACTGGCAACTGAACATGGTGCCCGTGCCAAAAACACCCATTGACAAAAATCGCCGTCCGATACCGCCGCATGACGATGTCGGGCTTGCCCGGAACGCTCTTCACGTTGAGGCGATAGCGATAGCCACGCCGCCAAAGCCATTGCCTGACCTTCAGCTCGGGCTTGGTGCCTTTGCCATGGATGCGTGACATCACGTAGTGGCGCTGTGTGGGTGTGAGGCGGTCGGTCATCGTGTTATTTATTCTTGTTCAAGATAATCAGTGCCGCGATGACACCCGGCACCCAGCCGCAAAGCGTGAGCAGGAACACGATGAGCATCGAGCCGCAGCCGCGGTCGATCACCGCCAAAGGCGGAAAGATAATGGCTAGGATGACTTGGAGGCAGGACAT
>CAMUYT010000145.1 GCA_947164955.1 uncultured Bacteroidales bacterium
TCACGAATTGTGATGACTATTTCATAGAAATGCTCGCCCGCAATCCGCATAAACGCGTAAAAGACAACCTTCATTTCATTGATTATAACACACTTGACCCTTATTATTTAGGCATTGTTAAGATTAAATCGTCTGATACAACGCGCCAAAAGACGCTATATTTTGAGTTTTACAAGCCCATCGCCCCAGAGGGGTTTGGATTTCCACAACTGCTTCAAGAAAAGAATAGCCAGAAACCTTACGCCTATTCCGTGGCCAACTACCGCGACGATATCTTGGTTTATAAATACGGGAAGTATATTTATCCCAACTTTTTCAAGGACCAACATGGGAAAAACAACGCATTCAACACAGATCAGGGCTATAAACACTACACGGCAAGGTATGGCGACAACAACGCTTTGGTCATCAGTGTCCAGTCCAAGGATTTTGCCGAAAAAACCGCTCCTTTTGCAGTGTTTTTCCTGGGCCTGTTGATTCCTTATCTGTTGGTTTATTTCTTGGTAAGGCCAAGGCCCTCCAAAAATAGTAGGAACATCCGTCAGCGGCTGCAAACCGTGGTGCTTCTTACCTTGGCTTTGTCGTTTCTTGCTATCGGACCTGTTTCCGTTGTCTATATGCAATCTGTATACAACCAAAAGACGATGGCTGCGCAATATGAGACCACGCGGACGCTATCCATCGAACTGCGTAACGATCTCGACTTGGAACAAATGTTGGCTTCGGCTTCTCGCGATGCCTGGACCGAGGTTTTGCAACATTATGCCTTTACTTTCTTCACCGATTTGAACCTCTATCGACTTGACGGTTCGCTGTTGGCTACCACCAGGCAGGAAATATACGAACTTAACCTTCAGGCCCCTTTGATGAATGCAGAGGCCTACCAACAGATCCACAGAAACAAGGCTTTGTTTTATACGCACGAAGAACACCTTGGTGAAGGCAAATACCAGTCTGCCTATATCCCGCTGACCAATAACAACGGCAACACATTGGCCTATCTCAATACGCCTTATTTTTCAAGCGCCACAGACCTCCAGAAGGAAACCCGGAATTTCATTCTGATTTATATCAACATCATTTTGGTCTTCTTAGGCATCGCATTGTTTTTCATTCTTAGGGTCACAAAGCGCCTGACCCAACCCTTGGCCTTGATTCAGAACAAAATGGCCTTCATCGAGGTTGACCAGAAAAACGAACCCATTGAATGGGAAGTCGACGATGAAATCGGTGCATTGGTAAAACAATACAATCAGCTAATCAATAAATTAGAGATAAGTGTTGCCGAGTTGAAACGCACCACGACCGAATCGGCATGGCGCGGTGTGGCCCGGCAGGTGGCGCACGAGATCAAGAACTCGCTCACTCCGATGCGTCTCAGCGTGCAGTTGCTGCAGCGCAACATCGACAACGGAAAAGCCACACCGGAGCAGATCCAACGAACCACCAACACGCTCATTGAACAGATTGATGCTTTATCGGACATCGCCTCATCGTTCTCAACGTATGCCAAGCTGCCAGAAAACCACCCTGCGCCGCTGGATTTGGCGGAGCTGGTCGGCAATGTGGTGAACCTCTACGACAATGTGGATAACATCGCTTTTTGCTACAACTACGATGCATCGCAAGACCACACCTTCAACGGTGACAAGACCAACCTGAACAGTGCGGTCGGCAACTTGGTGAAAAACGCCGTGCAAGCCATTGGCTCGAAACCAGAAGGAAAGATAGATGTGACGCTGAAATCGACCCCGACAGCCTTTATCGTAAGCGTGAAAGACAACGGGAAAGGCATCAAGGAAGAAGACAAGAGCCAGATCTTCCTGCCCAATTTCACCACCAAGACCGGTGGCTCGGGCGTGGGCCTCTCGTTAACCTACAACATCGTGCAGGCCGCTGGCGGAACCATCTCTTTCGAAAGCACGGAAGGGGAGGGGGCAACATTTACAATTGAACTGCCGAAAACAAAATAATTAATTGTAATTTTGCAGCAGAAAACCAAAGCAATGTCAGAAAACAAATTAGGTTCTTTAGCGAAGCAAACCGCCATTTACGGCCTCAGCAGCATCATCGGCAGGTTTTTGAACTACCTGCTGGTGCCGCTTTACACCTATAAAATCGCTGCCGAATCGGGCGGCTACGGCATCGTTACCAACCTGTACGCCTACACCGCCTTGCTGTTGGTCATCTTGACTTTCGGCATGGAAACGACCTTCTTCCGCTTCTCCAACAAAGAAGGCGTCGACCCCGACAAGGCCTTTTCCACTTCGGGTTTGGCGGTAGGGTTGGTGAGTTTGGTTTTCGTGATCTTGGTCAGCATTTTTTTGAGACCGATTTCCGATGCCTTGCATTATACAAGCCACCCCGAGTTTGTGGAAATCATGGCCATCATCGTGGCCTTGGATGCCTTCCAAGCCATCTTGTTTGCCCGTTTGCGCTACGAAAACAAAGCCATCAAGTTTGCCACGCTCAAGTTGCTGTTCATCTTCCTCAACATCGGATTGAACCTATTCATTTTCCTCCTGGCTCCTGGCCTGAAGGAAAGTCATCCTGCAATGATGGGCTGGTACGACAATAGCTATCAAGTCGGCTATATCTTCATCGTTAATCTCATTTGTACGGGTCTTATCACCCTTGGCTTCATTCCGGAGATGAGGAAACTTCGCCTCGGCATCGACCGCGACATGCTGAAGCAAATGCTCAACTACACTTGGCCATTGCTGCTGTTGGGTTTGGCGGGCATCCTCAACCAAGTGGCCGACAAGATTTGTTACCGTTTCATCGTGCCAGGCAAGGAAGGCGAGGTGCAGTTGGGCATCTACGGCGCTTGCGTGAAAATCGCGATGATTATGGCCATGATCACCCAAGCCTTCCGCTATGCCTACGAGCCTTTCGTCTTTGGCGGCAAGCGCGACAAGGAAGACAAGCAAACCCAAGCTGCCGTGATGAAGTATTTCATCATCTTCACGTTGTTGGCTTTCCTCGCCGTGGTGATGTATATGCCCATTTTGAAGCATATCATCAAATCCGACTATTGGGAAGGTCTGCGCGTCATCCCCATCGTGATGTTGGCCGAAATCTTCATGGGCATCTATTTCAACCTCTCGTTTTGGTACAAGCTCATCGACGAGACCTGGTGGGGCGCCATTTTCTCGGCCATTGGCTGCGCGGTATTGCTCGCCATCAACTTCATCTTTGTGCCCAAATATGGCTACATGGCCTGCGCATGGGGCGGATTTGCGGGCTATGCGACGTGTATGGTTTTGTCTTACCTCGTCGGGCAAAAGAAAGCCCCGATTCCATATGATTTGAAGTCGGCATTCATGTATTTCGCAGTGGCTGTCGCCTTGTATTATGCACAAAAATACATCCACATCGAGAGCACCGTCCTGACCTTGGTCGTCAACACGGCCTTGTTGCTGGTCTTCTTCGCCTTCATCTGCTGGAGGGAAAAAGACTTGGTGAAGGGTGTTTTGGGATGGGTCAGGAAGCGAATCGGACACTAAAGTCCAAACACGTCCGCCAATTCCTTCATCTGCGCCTCGCTCATGCCTTCTGGCTCGAAGCCCATGTTGCGGGCACTCATGTAGATTTGCGCGGCCTTGTTGAGCACATCCACTTGGTCGAAGGCCGACATGATGTCGGTGTCGACGGCAAACACGCCATGCTTTTCCCACATCACCACGTCGTAGCCCTCATTGATGGTTTTTATGGTAGCTTCGCCGAGTTCGACGCTCGACGGTAGCAGATAAGGCACGATGCCCAAACCCTTCGGACAGAAAGCCCGCGTTTCGGGTATCATCGACCACAGCAGTTTCGTCAGCACGTCTTTCTCCAAGAACGGACGGTGGTGCGTCATGGCCACGAGTTCGATGGGGTGAGTGTGGAGCGAGGCTTTGTAAGGCGATCCTTTGGAAATCAGATAGTTGTGTACGCTGAGGTGAGAAGGCAGTTCGCTAGTGGGCTTCACGGGTTTGTCGGCGATGATTTCGTAATGGGCGCAGTCGTCGGTGATGCGGATGATGGAGCCGTTATCCATAGGCCAACGGGCGAGGTCGCGCATACGGCGGTTGGTGCCTTTGCAGAAGAAATAGCAGCCTTTGAGATGGGGCAGGGTGGTGCCAATGGAAATGGGTATTGAGAGAGGGTTTTTAATTCCCCCTGCCCCCCTTAAAAGGGGGAAGGCTGAGAGTTGTTCGGTGACGTTGACGACGATATTGCCGCCATTGCGTTCGGCCCAGCCTTTCTGCCAAAGGTAACCGGCCACCTCGGCGACTTGCTCTATTTGATGTTTCAGTTCGGGGTTGTTATCGATGATGCTTTCCATGTTTCAATAGTTTTCTCCATACCGTTCCTTAGTAATCTGACTGAGCGATTTGCCTCGGGTATTCGGGCAACCGATGACGCCCACAACCAACGAGATGAGCAGCAGGCCGATCATACACCAAGCAGCCACGGTGAAGCCTTCGCCGTTTTCGCCGTAGATGTAGGTGAAGACGAGTCCCCACAAGGCCGAGAGACCTCTCACCACGAAGAACATCAGTCCCTGCGCACCGGCGCGGAACTTGGCTGGGAACAGCTCCGAACCCCACAAGGCGTAGAAAATCTGCACCGACATACCGCCTTCGATGCCCCAAAGGATGGTGAAGAGCCACAGCGAAGCGGTGCCGTTCACGCCAAAGGCAACGATGACGACCCACGCGCCAAGGGCGAAAAGCAGGCCGAGGATATAAACCAACTTATGGCTGACCTTGTCGATGAAGGTCGAAGTGATGAAGGTGACACCCACGATGATGGCCCATTGGATGCAGTTCATCCAGTTGGCTTGCTCGTTGCTGATGCCGCCTGCGGTCTCGTAGATGTGAGGTTGGAAGAAGCCCAATACCGAGGCTACAAGGTTCCAGGTGAGGTAGATGACAGCCAAGAAACACGCGGTCTTGATGGCGGTTCGGTTGGAGAACAGCACCTTGAAGGCGTGCCAAAGTCCGGTGTCCTCGCCTTTGGCCTTGGCCGTGGCTTGGCTTTCCTTCCACTCGCTGCTTTCTTCGAGTTTGCGTTGCATGTTCCAGGCGATGAAAGCGACCAACAGTAGCGAGAAGAACACGATGCGCGAGCTGAACACATTGACGGCCTCCTGCGGCAGGTCGGCGCCGCCGATGGCATGGGCGATGCTTTCCACCCAGCCAAAGAGATAACCGTCGGGGGCGAAGAACATGCCCAACAACAAAATGATCATCGGCCCGAAGCCCCACGACATCTGCGAGATACAGATGTTGCGGCCACGGTTGTTGGTCTCCGAGCTTTCGGAGATGTAGGTCCACGAGGCGGGCACACCGATGCCGACCGAGATGCCCGTCACCAAGAAACCGGCGAGCAGCATCGGGAAGTTGGCGGAGAGCATAATGAGGAGCACGCCAAGCATATACACCAAAAGATTGTAGGTGTAGATGAACTTGCGTCCGTATTTGTCGGCCAAGAAACCGCCGATGATGGCACCGATGGCGGCACCCAAGC
>CAMUYT010000146.1 GCA_947164955.1 uncultured Bacteroidales bacterium
ATTTTGCGCAAAGATAGTAATAATTCCGTCATCGTTGCCTAAAAGAAGAATAAAAGCGGTTTTTTCCTCTACATATTGCGGTTTTTCTTACTTTTGCAAGAGATTTCAACGCAAAAACAAGCATTATGGCACTAAGAGATTGGATGATTTCCTTCAACAACGCCAAGACGATGGAAGCCAACGGCGAGGAAGGTCCTGAATTGATAGCGGAATATGAGCGCGTGCTCGAAAAATTGGGCGAAGGCCCGCTCACGGAGGCGGAGCAACACGTCCGCGAGGAGGTTTGCCGCAATTTGAAAGAATTGTATCTAATAAATGGCGAAGCAGAAAAGGCTGCTACCTTTTCATCTTACTGATCAGTGTCTTTTTTTATTTCGTTTTTAGTGTAAGATGCGGATTGTTATTATCATCGATAGGAATATCTAATTCATTATCATCGATAAAAACAGTCCTCATAATACGGTTTTTAAGTTTTACATCGGAGATTATTTCGCTAAACAGATAATCTTTTTCAATTTTTAAAGCATCCAAACTTATAAATAGGATGTTTATCTCACATATAACAACAACATATCCTTCATAAACTATCATATACAAAAAGGGAGTATCCAAATCCCAACATTTGTAAATGCCATTGCTTGAATTCAGTATGCAAAAATGTTGGTCTATTCCAATTCCAAATAAATTAGAATCCAATAATTCAATAATAGGTTCGACTAAATCACTATACCATGAGAACTTATACCTTTGTTCGCCAATGGTAATAATACCAAAGCATTTATTGAATCTACGGTCTTCCTCGGAAAACAAAACAGGGGCTTCTAACGAAGAATATTCTTTTGCTGTTAGTTTTTGTATGTCATAACTTGTGGTCTTCATATCTAGAATTTGTTTTGAATTTGTAGGCAAAGATAATAGTCTTTAGAGACATGCAGGATTTCTCCTACGGAAAAAGTACCACATAGACATCACCGTTTCAGCATATTGAAATAAGCATCTAACAGTTTCTGTGCCCCGATATACGCGCTCATCCGCTGTCCGCGCACGTCGCTTTCGACCAAGGGCAGGAGGTCGGCGACCAGTTGGTTTTGGTAGAAGTCGTTCTTCAAGGCGCTGTCCATCGTGTCGTACATCATCTGCACGTCTTGCTGGGCGCGTTTCTTATAGAGGTAGCCGTTGTCGCGGATGGCCTGCACGTGGTCGGCAACCATCTTCCACACCTCGTCAATATTAAAGCCAGAAAGGGCCGAACAGGTCAGCACCTTGGTCTCTTGCCCCGATTCGGGCAAGGGGAAAAGGTGGAGCGCGTTGCGACATTCGGCAGCGGCGCGGTTGGCGCGCATCACGTTGTCGCCATCGGCCTTGTTGACGGCGATGCCATCCGCCATCTCCATGATGCCGCGCTTGATGCCTTGCAGCTCGTCGCCGGCACCGCTGATTAGTATAAGGAGGAAGAAATCGACCATGGAATGCACCGCCGTTTCGGACTGACCCACGCCCACGGTTTCAACGAAAATCGTATCATAACCTGCTGCTTCGCAAAGGATTATCGTTTCACGCGTTTTTCTTGCCACGCCGCCCAAGGTGCCCGCTGAGGCCGAAGGACGGATGTAGGCGTTGGGGTGCGTCGAAAGGGTTTCCATGCGAGTCTTGTCGCCCAGGATACTGCCTTTCGAGCGTTGGCTTGAGGGGTCGATGGCGAGGACTGCGAGTTTTTGCCCTTGGTTGCAGAGATGTACGCCAAGAGCCTCGATGAAAGTACTCTTTCCCGCTCCGGGGACACCCGTGATGCCCAAACGCAGAGCCTTGCCCGCATGGGGCAGACAGGCCGCGATGATTTGTTGGGCCAATTCCTGATGCTTCGGCAGGGCGCTTTCCACCAAAGTGATGGCCTTGCTGAGTGCCACGCGGTCGCAACGGAGGATGCCGTCGACGTACCATTCCAGAGGCATCAGCTGCTGTTGGTTGCGGCGAAGGCGTTCCAAAGCCTTTGGGTTGACCTGTATGGCGCCTTCGACACCCTCGGTGACTTTGAGGTTCGATTCCCATTCGTGCTCCTGATTTTCAAAGTGTTCGTATTCCATGGCGGGTAGCGGTTTTGATTTTGCAAAGATATGGATTATTGTTGATTAACTACGTTGAATCTTCGATTTGTTTGGTGTTGAATTATTTAATTGATAAAATGGTGATAATCAATGATTTTCAATTTTTTCTTGCGTTATTCGGAAAAAAATGCGTAATTTTGTAGGTTCAAAGCAAGACAAAAAGCCCATGGTAGACAAGAGAAGAATTTTATTCGTCCATCAGGAAATTGCCCCATATTTGCCTGAGACCCCGATGAGCCTCATCGGCCGTTACCTGCCTCAAGCCACCCAAGAAAGTGGCAAGGAGATCAGGATTTTCATGCCGCGCTATGGCGTCATCAACGAGCGCCGTAACCAGCTTCACGAGGTGATTCGCCTGTCGGGAATGAACCTCATCATCAACGATACCGACCACCCGCTTATCATCAAGGTGGCCTCTATACAGAAGGCGAGGATGCAGATTTATTTCATCGACAACGACGATTTCTTTACCAAGAAAAAATACCTGATGTATGACGAAAAAGGCAACTTCTGTGAGGATAACGACAGCCGTTGCATTTTCTTTACCCGTGGGGTCATCGAGACGGTTAAAAAGCTCAATTGGTCGCCCGATATCATCCATTGTCATGGCTGGATATCGGCCTTGATGCCTGTGTACATCAAGCGCGCTATGAACGTGAGAGACAACCCGCTTTTCAACGAGTCGAAGATTATCTATTCAATCTATGACGACGCTTTCGAGCAGGAATTTCCTGCAGGGTTCGACAAGAAGATGAAGTTGCCAGGCATGAATGCCAAGGACCTCAAATACTTCAAGGAGGCCAACTACGTCAACCTGACCAAGGCTGCCATCGACTATTCCGACGGCGTCGTGGTGTGCACCGATCACTTGCATCCTGAAATCGGGGCCTATCTGCAAACCGTGAAGAAACCGGTGTTGACCTATCCCGAGCAGGTGCATTATGCGCAAGCCTGCAATGCTTTTTACGACTCAATCCTTGAACAGCAACAATAAGGACAACGTTTTTGAGTTATCTCACAACGAATAACCTCGAAATTCACAATCTGATGAAGACAAATCATTCAACAGCTCGACTTTTTATGGCGTTAATGATGGGCATGATGCTTTTGGCATCGTGCAAGAAGTCGCCTGAGACCATCGGCAACGGCTTGATCTCGGACAACAATTATATCGATGTCTATCACACGGATACGGTGGAAATAGTCTGCCATTCCTATTGGGACTCAGTGGCCACTTCCCACGCTACCAATGCGTTGATTGGAGCTATGAAAGATCCCGTGTTTGGAACGACAGAGGCGGGCTTCTATACCCAGTTTCGTCCATCGGTGGCAGGCCAAAGCTTCGGCGCCAATCCCGTATTGGATTCATTGGTGTTACAGCTAGGTATGTCAGGCTATTACGGTGATACTACGACCTTGCAAACGCTTCACGTCTACGAGCTTGCCGACACGTTGTCGGTCGAGAAAACCTACTATAGCCATTCGACGGTGTCAACACAAAACGCCGACCTGGCCGCTGGCTTTCAATTCCGTCCCCATCCAAAGACCAAGATGAATGTCATCGGTACCGATACAGTGGGACAACCCATCATCCGTGTCCCGCTGAGCGAAGCATTGGGCAATTATCTCATGTCGCTCGACACTACGGCATTTTCGAGCCCTGACCGTTTCAAGGAGTATTTCAAAGGTCTTTATGTAGCATGCGACCCCGTCAGCACAGGTGGTGCCATTAGCTATATCAATCTGACCAACAATACGTTCACGCTGTTGCAGTTGTACTATCACGATGCCTCAACACCCGACAAGCCCATGCGCTACAACTTCTATGTGACTACATCGGATGCCTACTTCAATCATTTCGACCATGACTATACACAAGGTAGCCCCGAGTTCGTCAGTCAGGTGATCGACAACGAGACGTCGTTAGGTCAGTCGACCATCTATCTGCAGGGTATGGGCGGACTGCGGGCTTGGCTCCATTTCCCTCGTTTGAGTCATTGGACCGATTCGTTGGAGCAGAGCCATCTGGTCGTCAACGAGGCCAAGCTCGTATTGCCAGCCTCGGCATTCCTGACAGACTCCATCTATAGTGCGCCTACTTCCTTTGTCTTGTTGGGCTTTAATGCCGACAGCACCACTTATCTCCTGCCCGACTATTATGAAGGGAGTGCCTATTTTGGTGGGTCGTTTGACGCAACGCAGCAGACACTGAGTTTCCGCATTTCAGAGTATCTCCAGAATATGATTTTGGAAAAACGCGAGAACATTGGCCTCTGCTTGGGTATCAACGGTGCCTCCTATACTGCCCGTCGTTTGGTGATTAACGGTCCACAATGCCAACAAGGGGAGAAGATGAGGCTTGAAGTGACTTATTCCATCGTCAATGAATAGGAGTTCAGTTGGACTCTTTAAATCTTAAATCTTTGAATTTTAAATCTTTAAATACTAAATCCTAGAATATGAAAAAACTGATTTTAGCCGCATTGATCATTGCAGGGTTGACCTGCACGGCACAGAATGCAGAGAAGGAAACCATCGTCGTCATCAAGACGAGCATGGGTACCATAAAAGCAAAACTGTATAACGACACGCCCAAACATCGCGACAATTTCATCAAATTGGTAAACGAAGGATGGTACACGGGCTCACCCTTCCATCGCATCATCAAGGACTTTATGATCCAAGGTGGACAAAACAAGGACGGTCGTGTCGACCCAGGTTATAGAGTCCCCGCCGAAATCAAGGACAACCACTTCCACAAGAAAGGAGCCCTCTGCGCTGCGCGTCAAGGCGACCAGGTGAACCCCCAAAAGGCTTCCAGTGGCTCGCAGTTCTACATCGTGCAAGGCAAGGTGTATGATGACCGTACTTTGGACATGTTTGAGAGTCGCATGGGCAAGGTGTTCAGTGCCCGTCAGCGCCAAGCCTACAAGACCGTGGGTGGCACGCCGCATCTCGATGGCGAATACACCGTGTTCGGCGAAGTGACCGAAGGCCTCGAAGTGGTCGACAAGATTGCTGCCGTCGAGACCGGCCGCATGGACGTGCCCGTCAAGCCGGTGACGATCATCTCTGTTACGATTGAAAAGTAAAATAATCAATGGATTGCTTCGCTTGGCTCGCAATGACGCCTAAACAATATTGGGCGTCATTGTGAGCGAGGAACGAGCGCGGCAATTCGGAAACACCATACCTCAATGAAAGAAAAAATCGAAGAAATACTTTCCCAGGTGCGTGACTTCCAGGCCGACAGCAAAGAGGCTTTGGAGAACTTCCGCATCACCTAT
>CAMUYT010000147.1 GCA_947164955.1 uncultured Bacteroidales bacterium
GTCAAAGATACCTCCTCAAGGCATCAATCCTCTTACATACGTCTTTAAGTTGGTCTTGGGTAATCATATTAAATAAGGTATTTCGAGCTGCAAAGGTAGGGAAAAATGTTGTAATTGCTGCAAATTCACTATTTTTGTCGCTGTGAAAAGAAAATTGTTCATAGGATTCGCCTTGTTCATGGGCGTGATGCTGTTTGCTTGCCATCCCATATCCCGAGATGCACGGCAAACCGCCCACGATGCCTTGGAAAACGCTCGCATCCAGTTGGATTCGGGCAACAAGGCGGATGCCATGCGCTTGTTCAAGGAGGCGGAGCGTTACGGCTTATCCGCCAATGATCCGCTGACGGTTGCCCACGCTCGACTTAATATCGCGCATTGTTTGGGCTATTATGCCGACAAAGAAGACGTTGTTTCGTTGCTGAAGGCTGCTGCCAAGGGCTTTGGCGAAGACTATGTCGACCGTGCCGATGCGCTGAGGGAGTTAGGCGATTTCTATCAGTTCCACAAGCAATTTGATAGTGCAGCGTATTATTTGGATCAGGCCATGAGCTATGCCGACAGAAGCGGATCTGCCGAAACAAAACGCAATGTCTTGTCTGCCTTTCATACCCTGTATTTCAGTGCAGGAGAGTACGAAAAGTCAGCCGATTATCTCAACCAGTTTTGGCAAGCCTCGATGGCTGACGCCGACGACAATGTGCTGATGTACTATTATCATGACATGGGGAACATCTTTTACGAGTCAGGCAACTTGGATTCTGCGGACTATTATTACAGCCGTTTGGAGGAACTTGTATCCCAAACCGAACCCAACGCGGATACCTGGTTCTATTACGGCGTTCTGTCCGATTTTGCCGAAGAGCTCGGCGATTATGAAACCGCCTGCAAATATGGGTGTTTGTATGAAGAAGGCAGCAAACTAAGAGAATTGGAGCAAAAGGAGAACAATCTTGCACTGATCAGCCATAAATACGATAGTGAGGTGATGCAGAACGAATTGAACCGCAAAATCATCATCAAGCAGCGCATCATCGTCATCGTCAGTTTGGTGGCGACTTTGGTTTTGGCGGCGTTGTTGGTCTCGCAAATCCGTTTGGCACGGAGGCGCAAACGCGAGGCCGAAATCAATGCCGAACTGTTCCACTTCAAGCAGCAGAACAAGGATTTGGCGCAAAAGCACGCCGAGCATGAGCAAATCCAGCAAGATTATGCCGGACGCCTTTCGGAGGCCTTAAAGAAGGAACAGCGTGTCATGTTGCTGCTGGACAACTATCTGAACAGCGGTAAAAAGGCTAATCTTCTCAATGATTTGGAGACCTCCGTTTACGGCGACAAGGACCATTGGGAGGCCATGCAAGAAGTGGTTGACCAGCTTTACCCAGACCTCGTGGAAACCCTTCGGCAGAAATATCCCGACTTGGACGAGGACGAAAGGAAGTCCTACATCCTTTCTTATTTCAAGCTCTCGCGCCAGGAGGAGGCGGATTACCTTGGAACCACCGTCAATATGGTGGACAAAATTCGCGGAAGACGGCGGAAGAAAATGGAAGAAGGGTAAAAATCTTTGGACTTTTCTCAAAGAATGTTCGGAACGACATCTGATTTATCTCGTTTGATTTCAGAGTATTACGTTTTATTTGATTTTAGAATTGTTTCGAATGTCTGTCCGACCACTTGACAAAGACGGTAGTTTTGCAGCAGCATTTCAAAAACAAATGCTATTACTTATTATTCACAATTCTAAAAACACAGCAAAATGAAGAAAGCGCTTTATCTGCTTGGCATCATGCTCCTTATGGCAGGAGCGGCCAAGGCGCAAGACACCCAGGCCGAAAATGGCCCTGAAATCAAGTTTGAGAAGGTCGTCCACGACTACGGCGACATTCCTTTTAACGGCAACGGCGAATGTGAGTTCCGCTTCACCAACACAGGCAATGAGCCGCTGCTGATTCAGAAACCCAAGTCGAGCTGTGGTTGTACTATCCCCTCGTGGCCCCAAGAGCCTGTCCTTCCCGGCGAGTCGGAGGTCATCAAGGTGACCTACAGGACCAACCGTGCCGGCATCATCAACAAGACGGTGACGGTCACTTCCAACGCCCACAAGAGCCCCACCGTGGTGTTGCGCATCAAGGGCCGCGTGCTTGACCAACCTGCCGAAGCCCTCCCCGAGAAAAAGAACGGTTTCGGCAATGGCTCTCCAGTCAACAACAACTGATCCGAAGGTTTTATTTGGTCATCCAAAAGCCGTCTAATGTTTTCGTTAGATGGCTTTTTATTATGTCAAATGACTAGTTTTGGCGTAAATTTTGGACTTAATTACCAAAATATGGCGTAAATTTAGGACTTAATTGGAAAAATATGGCGTAAATTTTGGTACTATCTCAAAAATGTTGATTTTGTTTTTATTGATAATCAACGAGATGCTTTGTTTATCGAAAAATAGTTTGAAAATTAATGTAGTTTATATTATAAACTTGTTTATCTTTGCAACGTCAATTGACATAAACATTGAACCTAAACTTTAAACATCATGGAAAACAGTAAAGAACAAAACAAGGAAATGTCGGCTCAACAGAGCCTCGACCTGATCAGTGAGACGTTGAACAACAATCGTCGCTGCATTCTTCAAAACAGTGCAAAGCACTTCATCCTATGGGGAACGTTGCTTTTGGCGTTCTCCATCGTCATTTACGAGTTGCTGCACGTCACAAGAGACCTTCATTGGATGCTGCTGTGGTTTGCCATGCCTGTCGTGGGCTTCCCTTTGGCGCGACTCCTCGGAAAAAAAGGGACTGCCGTCCCGCAAAACGTCATCAGTAGTCAACTTCATTATATTTGGCTCGCCTACTGTGTTTTTGCGGTTGCCATCAGCATAGTCGCCATGTTTGAGATGCCTTCGTGCATCACGCTCCTCCTCGTCGCACTTCTTGGCTTTGCAGAATGTTATTCGGGACTGTTGCTGAAAAACTGGCCTATTATTATAGGTGGGTTTATCCTTGGCGTGGGCGGTGCTGTCGTGGCGATGCTGGTTAGGTCTGAAGCGCAGTTGCTCGTCTTTGCCGCTGGCGGACTTATCCTCGCCGCTACGGGTTTGATTGTCAAACGTCAATACCAATAACCATGTTCCCGAAATTAGACCCACTTCTCCATTCTGAGCTTCGGCTGGCGGTGATGTCCATTCTGGTCGGGGTAGATGAAGCCGACTTCACCTACCTCAAGAAACAGACAGGCGCCACCTCGGGAAACCTCAGTGTGCAGATTGACAAGCTCTTGGCTGCCGGATACATCACGGTGGAAAAAGGCTTCAAAGGAAAGATGCCGCGAACCACTTGCAAGATTACGACGGCTGGTCAGGAGGCTTTCGAAGGCTATGTGAAAGCCTTGAAAGAATACATTTCATGAAAGCAATTGTAGAGATGTTGCGCGCAACGTCTCTATAATTATTAATAAATTTCATCCTCCACAGTAATATTTCCCTACCTTTGTTGTCTAACATGATGAACGTTGCAACGGAAAACGCATTATGAACAACGACAAGGAACATCAGTTTGAACTCTTGGTGCGGCAGCACAAGCGGACCATCTACACGGTTTGCTACATGTTCTCGCGCAACAAGGCCGAAATCGACGACCTGTTTCAGGAAATCTTGATTAGGCTTTGGAACGGCTTCGACAACTACGAGGGACGAAGCACCGCGCGGACTTGGATCTATCGTGTCGCGCTCAACACGGCCATCAACCAGGACAAGAAGGAACGACGCCGCATCGAGACCGTGCCGCTGACCGTGGACATCGACCCCTACGAGGCCGACGACCCACGGACGCAGCAAATCCGCGAACTCTACGACCGCATCTCGCGCCTCGACCTCATCGACCGAAGCCTCATCCTGCTTTGGCTAGAAGGCATCACTTACGATGAAATTGGTGCCATCATCGGTATCACGCCCAACAATGTGGGGGTGAGACTGGCACGCATCAAGGAAAAACTGGTGAAAATGTCGAAAAACGAATGAAAGGGAAACATCATGGAAAACAACGAAAACAATAATTTGAATGAACTCGACCAACTGAAAGCGCAATACGAAACGCTGAAACAACAGTTTGACCAACAGGAATTTGTCAACGACCGGCTGATGAAGTCGTCTATCAAGAGCAACGTGGATTTCTATATGCGCTACCGTTGGAAACAATACCTACTCTATCCAGTTGCGCTCCTCTGCGGTCTGCTGATCACCAAATGGGAATTTGGCAACAATCTTTCGCTGAGGCTGTTTTGGATGTCCTATTGCTTGGTGAGCTTTGCCGTAGAGATGTGGATGCTGAGAAAATTGCACGTCAAAACCATAGAGAACAACGACTTACTGACGCTTTCCAACCAAGCCCGAAGATTCAAGAAACTCTTCACATTATTTACGATCCTAAGCGCTGTTCCCATGATAATCCTAAGTGTGGGCTTGTTTGCTCATACTGGATACAATCACTTTCCGAGCTTTGGCAGATTCCTCGCTGTGCTTTGTTTTACGCTTGTGTTTTTTGTGGGAATTGGGGTGATTGGGTTTCGCCATGTAACACGACCTTGTGACGATATTATCCAAAAGATAGAGGCCTCAGAAGACCCAACGGACAAGAGAACGGGATTCGGCAGTAGGCAAAAGTGGTTCTGTGTCGCCATGTTTGTCACGTTCCTTGGCCTTGATGTTTGGGCTTATATGATTGTTGCTTCGCATCTGAAACTGCCTCCGATGTGGCGGCAGGTCACCTACACGCGTACTGACGACAATCTTCCCGTGGAAGACGATCTCTCGATTTGGGAGGTCTTTGCCGATACGCTCATCTCCGCCGAGGATGTCCCCACCTTGACCAAACTATGGCAAGAAGATCCTTCTCTCGTTGTCGCGAAGGGGTATGGCGACGACGGAGAGACCGTGAACCTTTACGCGCTGAAAATGGCCTCACCCGAAGGCCCCTTGGTCAGCTCGAAACGCCTTGGCGGAAAGCCTGTTGTTGAAAAAATCAGAGTGCGAGAACCCCAAATCGACCGTGGAGAGGAAACCATCCCTGTGGTGATTTTCTTGACACCCGAGGCGAAACAACTTTGGAGCGAACAATTCGACCCGAATGAGGAAACCAAATCAATAGACATTGCCCTCGTTATTGATGGAGTGGTGTATAAGAGACTGAATTTCACTTCTTTGCATGGCGTTACCAACAACTCGTTCTTCATCCATTGGAAATGGGGAAAAGACAAATTGGACGACTTCTGCGCACGGTTGATGAAACAGTGACTATGGCACGCTTCAATAAAAATCTTTCAAACGGCAATATATATAAGGTGTCGCCGTTATCAAGGAAACT
>CAMUYT010000148.1 GCA_947164955.1 uncultured Bacteroidales bacterium
GTTGCTCATTGACACCTTTAATTATATCAATGTGCGACAATTTGCCATTGGGTTCCACCGTGAAGGCCACTTCCATGTCGCCGTATGCGTTGCCATCGGCATTCTTACCCAAGTTTTGGGAGATGAAATCAATCAACTCTGATTCGCCGCCTGAAAATACAGGGGTATAGAAATTCTTCGTGTTTGCCTTCACCAATTCCATGAAATCATTCTCGCTCGTCCAATTCCAATCATCGGGTGCATTCAAATTGAAGCCAACGATATCCAAGTTTTTTGTCACGGAAGGGGCGAACAAATCCATCACTTCACGATGAGCAAACAGGTCAATTGCAATATACCTAATCGGAATTTCACCACGTATCGCCTCTTTTCCCATTAGCTCTTCACCATAGTTACTTTTTGGAGTAATCGTATCCGGCTGCTGCGCCAAGGCCACTTGACTTGCACCCAGCAAACCTACGGAAAGGCCAGCAACGACTGCAGCCTTACCCATCCGTTGCCGTTTCTCCAGCTCGCGCTCCAGATAGCGCACTTCAGCCTCGCATTTCGGGCAGGTGCCGAGGCAGTCGCCTTGGTAGGTGCATTCCTCAATGACCAACTTAATGTCGTTTTCCGCCGCAATCTGCTTGCGGATTTCCTTCAGGATTTTGCAGGTTTGCTTTCCTTTTGCCATGGTTATCATTTTTTTGTTTTAACGAGGCAAAAATACGATTTATTTTAAATAAAACACAGTTTGAAGCGATTTTTTTCAAAGTAATCGGGCCCTTCGACGGGCTCAGGGGCCCTACCCTCCTAATCAAAACCAAAGCCCTCGAGCCTATCGAAGAACCGATCTCTTTACCTTATTATATAATGGAACTCATCAATATCCATCACACCCATCGATTTAAGGTGTTCGATGCTATTCGCCACATCCTCATCCGTATTGAACTCAGGAATATGAGGAACACGCACTTTGATGCGGTTAGGGTCGCCGTTTTGCAAGAGCCATTGCAGGTTTTCCAAAACGATGTTGTTCGCCTTGCCCGTGTAGGCCTCATAAATCTCGGGATTCATTTCCTTGATGTCGATGATGTAGCCGTCGACGATAGGATCAATGGCTTGAACCGTCGCCAAAGGCACATGGAGGCTGGTTTCGACAACAATCTGCCACTGCCTTCCGCAAAGATTCCTAAACGCTTGTAAGAAAGACAGTTGCAACAAAGGCTCTCCTCCACCGAAAGTGATGCCTCCATGCGTGGCCAGGAAATACAACTGGTCGATTTTCACTTCCTCGAAGAGCAGTTCAGGCGAATACAAACGGCCTTTTTCAGGCTCCCACGACTGTTTGTTGAGGCAATACTTGCACCGCAAGGGACATCCCGTGAACGCCACCAAAGTGGTGACGCCCTCACCGTCGGTGGTCAAGCGGTGGCGACTGATGCCGAAGATTGAAGCCGTTATTTGATTGTCATTCGTACTCATGGTCATTGTCTTCGGGCCGCAAAACAAAGACGATGCCCAGCTGCACATTCGTAGCACTGCTATTCAGCGGTTTGAACAAACCCATAACGTTGTTGGTCGTCAAATAAATGTTACAAGTCTTGAAAAGTCGTCCGGCAATGCCCAATCCAATGTTGTCATAACTGCCTGGCATCATTGTATAGGTAGCACAAACATCCAATTTCTTGTAAAAGTTGCCATTATATGCCAAAGTGAAGGCTGGTCGGAAGCCGCTGCCATAGAATCGGCCTTGCAGTTGAGCGCTGAACCGGTTGTAGGCATCCAAGTCGTAACTACCACGAAGCAAGAGGTTGGTATTGAGGAATGTGGTATAACGGTCGCCAGGCTCAAAATCCACTTTGAAATATTGCTTGAGGGTATCAAGGAAACGCTCTCGGTATGATTCGTCAGAAACTATCAATTGAAGTTGGTCGACATCCATCCCATTGAAGAGGAAATCACCATCGTCATAAAACTGACCCGCATCATGAACATGGCCATTCATTTCTATATTATTACCACTCCATCGGAAGAAGCCCAAATCGCGAACGGCGGCAACGGCGCTGAAATGATCGTCCAAACGGTATTCGGCTCCGAAATCGACGCCAAAACCTGGATTACGGAACAAGTCACCCATACCAAAACCGCCATTGCCCCCAATCACGCCATCTTCGAGAGTGACTACACGAGGCATGGACGACCTCACAGCGATGTTCTCCACAAGACGAAGGGCATACGAATCGGGATCAGTGAAAAGATTGACATCTAATCGTTGAGTGTTGACATTACCCACGCCAAACATCAGTTTGGCTCGCCCTCCCAACGAAAGCCGGTCACCAACATTCCATTGGTAACCAACGGCGAGCTCCTGAAACAACGTGGCATTAAGGTTCATGTTCACCCGAGCCGGATTCCCCTCACCCACAAAGGCGGCATTGCCATAACCCAACAGCTTAAACAGTCCGTCATTGTATGCTGCATCGGCCTGTGCCTTCACTCCATAATTAATGGTAAGCAAACCCTTGTTGAGTCGACGAAACAAGGTAAACAAATCGACATGGGCGTCAACGCCAATGAAATTCTTCTCTTTCAGGCTATTGGCAACTTTTCTCAAATTGACACTGATTGGTCGACCCTGTGCATCAAAATCGAAAAGATTATCATAACGCAATGTGGTATTCTGCACATTGAGACCAATATTGCCGATGACAAGCGACATGACACTTTCATAAGGCAAATCCGTGGCAGGATTGGCTTCCATTTGATAAGGGTTCATCCGCATGAAATCAACAGGCGAAACTTCTTGGGCGGTCAGCACAACCGAAGAGAGAAGCGAGGTTATCGCCAAGAACAGTCTATTTAACTTCTTCATCTTTCAATAATTATAAAATCAAAACGTTCCTTTGTATTTTGCTCTTGCCTTCACGAACAAGTCCAGTTTTTGGTGCGCATTGAGTACCACGTCATGCGCTTCGGTATCGAGCAAATACTCCATGATGATACGGTCGGAGTGCATCACATCTTGAATCCTGTCTTCCGTGACCTCCAGACTGAGTGTCGTGGTGGTGGCATGTCCATCGAACGATGCAGCGATCAGCCTACCATCATGAATTAAAGTATCAGTAATTTGTTGATTTTGTGAATTATACATATAAAACTTACCATACATATCGATGGGAAGAGTCGAATTGAAAGTCAGTTCAAGATCAAGACGCTCAATCATGTCTGGCAACTCGATTTCGGAGAGTCTCATATTGACTGTGTCGATATAGCCCACATGGTCGATGACGAAAGCAAAGGGGATGTCGACATCGACGCGCACGTCGATTTGGTTTGCCTCATCCACGGTGACCAACTCAGTTCCTCCCAATGGGTTGACCATAAAAAGCGAAGAAGCCATGACCTGACCGCCTGCTGTATTGAGAGTGCCATGAAGACTATGGTTGGAGACTTCAGAAAAATCGGTTTGAGAGGGCAAGTCAACGACATAAGGCAAGGGATCAAGGATGGAATAAGATGGCCCTTGCCCATACATCATCGCCGTATCAACCACAAGGCGGGCGGCCAGGTCAAACGTATTACGTTCGCTGATGCGAATACGAGCGTTGTTGATTTCAAGACTACCCGAAAAATTGTTTGGAAATAGATTAAAGGAAGTGTCGATGCGGTTGCGCAATTCATACGCTTCCACATATCCGCTCATCTCCTTGATAGCAAGGTCGGTAGCAGCGATACGAGCATTAAGCTCGATTTCAGGTTCCATCATGCCATTGAGGTTGATATGGAATTCATAGTTAAGAGTCAGTGTATTCGCCTCATTGGTCTGATAATGAAGGCCGGCCAAGTCGAACCCGGTCTGTCCCATAGCCGGAGAATAGACGAAATGGAGGTCGTTACCGTCCGCATCCGTGATATCGGATGAAGTGACGACGACTTGTCCCAAATTGGCGACATTCGACTCAAGCTCAAACTCAAAACGCCCCGAGCGCATGACAGCCGACATCACGTTGATATGATCGGCTTCAAACGTAATCACCTGGATCGTATTGACAATGGTGTCGAGATATCCAAACCACTGCCCCGAGAGCGGATTCTCGACAGACAAATGATGTTCGTAGTTCCAGTCTTTGAAACGCAACAGCTCGCTGCCTTTCACTGCTCCCTGATGTTCATAACAATAGCCATACGACATATTGCCATCTTCACCAAAAGTGATCATGCTATCGATTTCGAACCGGCGCATCATCTCATCCATGGTAAAGGAAGCCGAAGCCACAGGCAACAAAAGCTCGCCCTCGGCATTCACACCTTGTACGGTTGATACATCATAATGGTCTTTATTGCAAGCCGACAAAGCCAATGCAACCAAGACTAGAGCGATATGTAACTTATTATGTTTCACTCTCATACAAATTTTCCGTTCAAAATCATCTTGGCCACTTTGTTGGCGCCGTAATAATATGGCATGAACTCGAGTTGTGTCATCGGTTGGGTGATGATGAGGTTGGCGAGTTTGCCACGGGTGATGCTGCCCACTTCGTCGCTCACGCCCATGGCGTAGGCGGTGTTCAAAGTGGTGGCGTTGAGGGCTTCTTCGGGGGTGAGACGATAACGGATGCAAGCCATCGACAGGATGAGCTGCATGTTGCCTGAAGGCGAAGTGCCGGGGTTGAAATCGGAGGCCATGGCCACGGGCAAACCCGCGTCGATCATCTTGCGCGCAGGCGAAAGCGGCAGGTTGAGGAAGAAGGCACAGCCTGGCAACACGGTCGGCATAGTCTCTGTATCTTTCAGACATTCTATTTCCGCTTCACCCATCTGCTCAAGGTGGTCGACGGAGATGGCACCGTATTTCACGCCCACCTGCACGCCGCCCGAGATGGCCATCTCGTTGGCGTGGATTTTCGGTCTCATGCCGTATTTGATACCCGCCATAAGAATGCGCTCTGTATCCTCACATGTGAAGAAACCTTGGTCGCAAAACACGTCGATGAAATCAGCAAGGTCCTCAGCGGCCACGAGCGGAATCATCTCGTTGATGACCAAATCCACATAGTCCTCTTGGTGGCCACGATATTCCATCGGGATGCCATGCGCGCCAAGGAAGTTCGACTTGATGGTCAGCGGCGAGTTTTCTTTCAGGCGCCGGATGACGCGCAGCAACTTCAACTCGCTTTCGGTGGTGAGGCCGTAGCCGCTCTTGATTTCGATGGCACCCGTGCCCATGCGCATCACCTCGTCGAGGCGTTGTTGGGCCATGTCGTAGAGTTCGTCCTCGGTGGCCGCCGCCGTTGCCTTGGCCGAGTTGAGGATGCCTCCTCCCC
>CAMUYT010000149.1 GCA_947164955.1 uncultured Bacteroidales bacterium
CCGTTGATCATCACGTCGCTGTACTTCGAGTCGTTGCCGCGCACGCGGTAGCGCAGCGAGCCGAAGTTGTAGGCCGCGATGGAGTTGAACACGTCGCGCGACGAGTTGAGCAGCGTCGAGGCATCGTTGACCGATGTCGACGACTCTTCGAAGTCGGAATCCATAAGGATGACCGTCGGCACGTCGTTGAGGTTGAGGTCCGTCGAGTCGACGACTTGCGCCGCAAGCCGCGCAGCCATCAACAATGGAACCGCCAAAATGAGTAGGAATTTCTTCATATTGAAACTGTTAGGATTATCTTTAAGTTTTGGGTGAATAAAACGGACAAAAATAGGAAAAAGTTTGATTGCCCACATCGTTTTTTGGATTTTTTGCTACCTTTGCCGCCTTAACATCATTCAAACAATGAACAAGCACTTCCTATTCGCCCTCGTCATTTTGGCCTTGGGCCTCAATATCAACAAGGTCTCAGCACAAGCGCAGCAAGCCTACAAAGTGGGCCTCGTCGGGTTCTACAACCTCGAAAACCTCTTCGACACCATCGACGACCCCAACAAGAACGACGAAGAGTTCCTGCCACAAGGCGCCAACCAATGGGACAGCGAGAAATACATGTCCAAGCTCCATAACATGGCTTATGCCATCTCCACCATCGGCACCGACTGGTCGCCCGACGGCGTGGCGGTTCTGGGCATGAGCGAGATGGAAAACCGTACTGTTTTGGAGGACTTGGTGGCCCAACCCGAGCTGAAAAACCGCAACTACCAAATCGTGCATTACGACTCGCCCGACCGCCGTGGCGTGGATGTGGGCTTGATTTACAACCCGAAATATTTCAAGCCAACCAACAGCAAATCCTATCGTACCGTTGTCCCCAGCGACCCTGACTTCATTACCCGCGACCAATTGGTCGTCAGTGGTCTCTTCGATGGCGAGCCGATGCACTTCATCGTCATGCACTGGCCATCACGATCGGGAGGCGAGAAACGCTCAATGCCTGGCCGCGTGGCCGCCGCCGAGTTGTGCCGCCACATCGCCGACAGCATCATGCGCGACGACCCGAACGCCAAAATCATCATGATGGGCGACTTCAACGATTACCCGACCAACAAGACCGTAACGGAGCACCTGCGTGCCTCGGGCGACATGAAAGACCTGCGCGACGGCGAGTTCTACAATGCCATGTACGGCCTCCACAAGAAGGGCATCGGCACCAATTTCTACCGCGATGCACCCGGTGTGCTCGACCAGATGATCCTCACCCCTGCCCTGCTACCCAACGGCTATGACAGCTACCAATTCAAGAACGCCAAGGTACACAACAAGGAGTTCCTGAAGCAGCACGGTGGCAAGTACAATGGCTACCCCTTCCGCACCTTCGGCAGCGGCGTCTGGATGGGCGGGTATAGCGACCACTTCCCGGTGTATGTGATTTTGCTGAAGAAAGCATAAGATACATGTAGGGCTGTCATATTATGGCAGCCGCTTGATGATTACAACACAAGCGGTTGCCACGGTGTGACAGCCCTACATATTTTACCAAACCTCTATCTCGTCCACGAAAATCCATGCAGGATGGCCAAATCCGCTATGGTCTTCGGGCAGGTCGTAGCCTGAAACCACGACTTCGACATACTTTGCCGTGACAGGCTCAAAATCCAGCTCGTAGGCAAAAATGCCGTCTTTGTCGGCCCAAGTGGAAATCGGGATGTCTTTCTGCGCCACCTCGCGGAAGGTCTCGCCATCATCGGAAACCAGCACCTTGACTTGACTCGGATTGTAGATCCACGCACCTTTATTGGTAAGCGCATGGAAACGGACATGCTGCATCTCGGCGGGTTGCTCCAAGTCGATGACGGCATCCAAAGGATAGCCGCAGAAGCCCAGCCAACGTCCCGAATTGTAGGCGCCCCTACCCAGATTGCCATCGTTGAGCACCACAGCGCCTTCGTAAGTGTATTGCTCGGCAGGCTGTTGGCGCAAGGTGATGGGCTTGCGCGTAGCCAAGTTGGGCGCGACCGTATCCGCCCAAACCTGCGGGTTGAAGATATGGTCGGCATAGGTGTAATGATATAGGTCATAGAGTTGTCTCATGTGGCGGCAACGCTCCACAAATGCCTCAAAGTCACGCTCTTTCGGATTGTTCCACTGTATTTCCGTCAAGGCTTCCATGCGCGGCAAAGCCATGTACTGCACATGCCAGAAATGGGCGATGTATTCCGTCCAGATGTTGGCTTGCACGCCGATGATGTGTTTCTGTTGCTCGGGTGTCAGTGCCTCGGGCAAGGGCTGGAACTCATACACGCGCTCCACAGGCAGATAACCGCCGATGCACGAAGGCTCGCTGGCGATGTCCTCGCTTTGGTAGTAGTCGAAATAAAGGTGCGACGAAGGTGCCATGATCACATCGTGACCCTTGCGTGCCGCCTCGATGCCACCTTCTGTGCCGCGCCAACTCATGATGATGGCGGTCTCGCTCACGTCGCCTTCCAAGATCTCGTCCCAACCAATGACGCGCCGCCCACGAGCCTCCACCACCTTGGCCATGCGGTTCATCACATAGCTTTGCAGGTAGTCTTCCTTCGAGAAACGCTCGTCACCCTTGATGCCCAATTCCTTGATTTTGGCTTGGCACTTGGGGCATTGCTCCCAGCGCACCTTGGGGCATTCGTCGCCACCAATGTGGATATAGGGCGAAGGGAACACATCCATCACCTCATTGAGTACATCCTCAACGAATCGCATGGTCTCCTCGTTGCCCGCACAAAGCACCTCCTCCGACACGCCCCAACGCCGCCACACCTCGTAAGGACCGCCCGTGCAGCCCAACTGCGGATAGCAAGCCAAGGCCGCCTGCATGTGGCCCGGCAGGTCGATTTCGGGAATGATGTTGATGTGACGCTCGGCGGCATAATGGATGAGGTCACGGAGCTCGTCTTGGGTATAGAAACCGCCGTGACGTATGGTATCGTAGAGGTTGCCGTTATGCCCAATGACGGTGCCGTTACGGTAAGCTCCAATCTCCGTCAGCTCAAGGTATTTCTTGATTTCCATGCGCCAACCTTGGTCTTCGCTGAGGTGGAAATGGAACTGGTTCATGTTGTGCATCGCCAGCATGTCGATGTAAACCTTCACTGAGTCCAAAGGGATGAAGTGACGGCAAGGGTCGAGGTGCATGCCGCGGTAGGGGAAGGTGGGGTAGTCTTTTATTGTTCCGCAAGGAAAAGCAGTAGAAAGATGAGCGTTAGGTTTTAATCCCCCCTGCCCCCCTTTCAAAGGGGGAATTGGTAAACTCTTGCGGAGGGTTTGTATGCCGTAGAACACGCCGGAGGCATCAGCGCCTTGGATGGTGACTTGCTTTGGGGTGATGTTGATTTCGTAGGCTTCGGCTTGGTCGAAATCATCGGGAGACAATTTCAGTACGATGCCGTCGGTTTGACTTTGATATTCTTGAATTTCCATGGCAAAGCCCATGATGTCGTTCACGTACTCGCTGAGGAATTGTGCTTCACGTTGGAGACCGTCTTCATAACGAATGACCGTCTTGGAGCCCAGTTCAAAGGGTTTCTCTTCATTGAGTACCAACTCCTTAGGTTGTGGAATAATGTCGTAATTGGCTTGAGGCAGTTGTTCTTTTGCGCAGGCTGATAGAAGTAGTGCCGCGACAATCAAATAGGATAGTTTTTTCATAAGACTAGGATTTTATTGGGGCAAAACTACGCATTTTTCTGAAAAACAACAAAAAAACGCACTCCAAAATCTTGGAATGCGTTTTTATTTGGTTTGGTACAGACGTTGCGCGCAACGTCTCTACAAATGTTGGCTGATTTATTCGCCCAACTTGATACGCACGAAGTTCACCACAGTGGCTTCCTTGTCGGCAGCCTGGATGTATTCGGCAACGGTCTTGGGGTCGGCGACCAGAGAGACTTGGTTGAGCAGGCAGCTCTCCTTGAAGAACTTGTTCAGACGGCCTTTGGCGATGTTCTGAATCATGCCTTCGTTGAGTTGCACTGTGCCAGGAACATTAGCTTTGATCTCACGGGCTTGTGCACCTTGTTCCTCAGTGATGTAACCCTTGGTGATGTTCGAGTTGATGTGGTCATCGCTGTCGACGTGGTTGGGGTTGATGCCAGCCTTGCGGAGGGCCTTCTCGACTTCCTTCTGGATCTGTTCTTCCTTGGTCTTGTCGACGGCAACGGCAAACTCGCGGTCCTTCACCTCTTGCGGGATGGAGGCTTCGCTCACCGACAGCGGGTTCATGGCGGCGACGTGCATGCACACCTCGTGGCTCACTTCCTCAACGCCGTTGAACTCCTTGTTCATCTCGACGATGGTGGCAAGGCGGTTGCCAGGGTGGTTGTAGTTGGCCACGTAAGCGCCTTCCAAAACCTTGAAGGCACCCAGTTCGGTCTTCTCACCGGTGACGGCGCTCTGGTTGGCGACGAGGGCCTCGACGGTCTGGCCGTTGAGTTCCATAGCCTTCAGGGCTTCGATGTCCTTCACGCGGTTGGCGACGGCCATGTCGAGCACATCCTTCGTGAACTTCACGAAATCGGCGTTGTTGGCCACGAAGTCGGTCTCGCAGTTCACCATGATGATGGCGGCATACTTGTGGTCCTCAGTGGCCTTGGAGAGCACGCAGCCTTCGCTGGCGGTGCGGTCGGCACGCTTGGCGGCCTTGGCCATACCCTTCTTGCGGAGGATGTCGATAGCGGCCTGGATGTCGCCATCGGTCTCGACGAGGGCCTTCTTGCAGTCCATCATGCCGGCACCTGTCATTTGTCTCAGTTCATTTACTTGAGAGGCAGTAATATTCATTGTTGTTTCTTGTTTTAAAAGGTTATTATTAAAATATGGCCGATGGCTAATGGCCCTTCGACAAGCTCAGGGACCTTAGCCATAGGCCATAAGCCATAGGCTATAGTTTAGTTCTTAGCGACGGGGCGACGAGGACGGCGGTTGTTGCGCTGACGGCGTTCGTCTCTGTTGTCCTCTTCCTCGTTGTTTTCCTTCATCTCTTCAACCTCTTCCTCTTCCTCTTCTTGGATGAGGTCCTTGTTGTTCTTGCGTTCGGTGATGCCTTCCTCGATGGCGTCGACCATCTTACCGACGATGAGGGCGATGCTCTTAGAGGCGTCGTCGTTGGCCGGGATGGGGAAGTCGATGAGGTTGGGGTTGGTGTTGGTGT
>CAMUYT010000150.1 GCA_947164955.1 uncultured Bacteroidales bacterium
AGCCGCCACACGCTTTTTCTTGAGGTTTTGCAAGTTTTGTAGGTTTTGTGATATAATTTATGTGTTAATTTCAAACCCATCCCAATCTGGCCCCAAAGGGAATTTCGTCCTGAAACGTTGCAGGGCAGCGTAATCCAAGGTGCTGTGCAGCACGGCCTCATGGTAAGGTTCTGCCTTTGAAATGATCTCACCGCGAGCGTTAATCACCTGCGACTCGCCGCTGTAATGCAGCCCATGGGCATCCTCGCCCACACGGTTCACGCCAATCCAATAGGCTTGGTTTTCGATGGCACGGGCCACCAAAAGCGTGTTCCAAACGATCATCCGCGAGTCGGGGAAATTGGCGAGATAGAAGGCCAAATCGTACTCATATTTCCCGTTTTTGTATCGGTTGCGTGCCCAAACGGGGAAGCGGATGTCGTAGCAAACCATCGGCTTGATTTTCCAGCCGTTGAGCTCAACAATCAGTTGCTTTTCACCGCGTTCCACCAATTTGTCCTCACCACCCATGGTAAAGGTGTGCCGTTTGAAATATAGCTCATAGCTTCCATCGGGGCGCATCCACACGAGACTGTTATAATAATGTCCGTCCTTTTCGATCGGGAAAGTGGTCGCGATGACGGCGTTTTTTGCATTTGCTTGATTGTGAAGCCATTGCATCGTTGGCCCGTCAAGTGGTTCGGCGAAGCGTTTCGGGTCGACAGGGAAAGCCGTGGTGAAGGTCTCAGGCAGGAGGATGAGGTCGGTTTCAGGCTGCACTTGTGCCAATAGTTCTTCGAAATGAGCGAGATTGGCCCTTTTGTCCTCCCATCGGAGATCGGCTTGGATGTAGGCAAGGTTGAGATTTTGCATAAAACTTGGTGTTGCAGATGCAAAAATAGGAAATTAATATTACTTTTGCCGAAAATAAGTTCATTATGGGTTATTCTTATGATTATCCGCGTCCGTGTGTGACGACAGATTGCTTGATTTTCAAGAGGATAAACTCGAAATGGAGTTTGCTTCTCATTGAGCGTGCCCATGAGCCTTTCAAGGGTTGTTGGGCTTTGCCAGGCGGTTTTTTGGAGATGGATGAGGATTTGGAGACCTGTGCGGCACGAGAATTGCAGGAAGAGACTGGACTGACAGGCATCAGTTTGCATCAGCTCTATGCCTTTGGTGCACCCAACCGCGACCCGCGCCATCGCACCATCAGCATCGCCTACTGGGGCATCGATGAGACGCAACAGGAGGCCGTTGGCGGCGACGATGCAGCCAAGGCACAGTGGTTTGCCTTAGACGAGTTGCCTTCTTTGGCATTCGACCATGAGTTGGCCATACAGAAGGCCTTGTCGAACAATGAAGTGAAGTTGATATTAAAAGATTGAAATATAGTAATATAGGTAGTTGAAATGAAAAAATTACTCCTTTTTCTCATCGGTTTTGCCTTGACTGCGGGGCTGGCTTCGTGCGGAGGTATCGTCCCCGACGATTCCGGCTTCGACGAGACGATGCTTTATGGCAAGTGGCAGGAGGGTACGGTTTACGAACGTTATTACGCCTCGCCAGTTGAACATATTCTTGCCAATGGCGACACTATTCAAGTGAACGGCTTTACTTGGGACGAAAGTGACGACGTCAGCGAAGACGAAGCACAGCCTTTCAATTGGACGCTGACAGGCTCCACATTGAGAATCGAGCACGCGGGTACGTTTGTTATTGTTCCCAAACTGTATACGATCACGACGCTGAATTCCAATGAATTGGTTTACAACGACGATTATGGAAACGAACATCATTATTCAAAGGTTTTCTAAATGAAAAAGGCGTTAAAGATAACGGGAATCACGCTGGCTTCCATAATTGGCCTGGCGCTCATTGTGGTGGTCGTGGCCTTGGCGATGGTCACTTCATCGGGGCGACTGACCAAGATGGTGAAGAAATACGCGCCGCAATTTGTCAACTGCGAGATGCAGTTGGGCAAGGCTGACCTCACGTTGTTCAAGACTTTCCCCAATGTGGGCGTTGATATCGAGAATGTGGCGCTCATCAACCCGATGGAAGGCTCGCCGTCCGACACGTTGGCCAACATCGACAATTTGATTGTCGTAATTGATGCAAAGAAGTTCTTGAAAGAGAAAGAGATAGCGGTGCGCAAGTGTATTCTTGAAGATGCGTTTGTCAACCTTTATACGGACACCATCGGCAACAGCAATTTGAACGTCTTCAATACCAAGGAAGATAATGACACGACAAAATCAACATTTGATTATCTCGTTGACATCGAAGAAGTAAAGCTAAAGAATTCGACGGTATTCTATACCGATGACTGTAACGGAATGTCGGCTCAAGCCCAAGGCCTCTTTTTGGACTTGAAAGGCAAGATGAAGGACAAGGATATTGATGCGGACTTGACCTTGAACGCCAACGATCTAAGCTTGAAAATGAAAGCAATACAGCTGGCTTTGAAGGCGTTGGACCTTGGTTTTGATGGCAATATTGCCCAAATGGACCAAATCAACGGCACCTTGAAATTGGCCACGCCCGACATTAGTTTGGCATTGAAGGAACCCTATCTCGAAAACGACACATTGCAGCTCAACTTGCCCTTGCAATTTGGGCTTTCCAACTTGAAAGGGCATCTCAACGAGGCGCAAATCGGCTTGAACCATTACCTTATTAATGTAAATGGCGATGCCGAAATGGCCAACAACGGTGACATTAATCTTGATTTGGCGTTGAATACCAATACTTTGGTGATAGAAGATGTGCTGACTTATTTGCCTGAGAAATTGCAAAATAAACTGAGTAGTATCGAATATAAAGGCAAGTTAAGCATTCAAGATGCGGAGGTGAAAGGTACATACAACGACAGCCTGATGCCTTTGATTTCGGCCAAAATCCTGACCGACAAGGCGACGGTGAATGTGCCACGTTTGCCTTATCCATTTACCGAAGTCGATTTGGACGCCAATTTGGACTTGGATCTGAATTCAACAGCCAATAGTGTGACGGTCAACGCGATGAATGCCAAATTCAACCGTAGCGATTTGAATGTGAAAGGAGTCGTCGATGACTTGTTGGGCGACATCGGACTGAAACTCAAGGTGAAAGGCGATGTGCCAATGACCGATGTGAAGGGCTTTTTGCCGAAAAACATGAAGCTGAACGGTCGCACCAATCTCGATTTGACGACGAACTTCACCGTCGAGCAACTGATGAAGTCCTTGGATGATTATAATTTGAATCGTTTGAAAGCCAATGGTACATTGAAAATCAAGGACTTCGCCTTCGATATGGACACCATCCATGCCGCTGCGCCATTGCTGAATGTCGCTTTGGCCTTGCCAGCCTCGGCTAAGCAAAAGGGGAAGAGCGGGGCTTACATTGCGCTCAATTCCAGTCAGTTGGATGCTGTAGTCGGGAAAGGCATCAATGCGCAGATGAAGAGTCCCGACATTAAATTGGCTGCCGACCATTTCAAGGGTGGTATGAATAAGATGCTCTTGGATGCCGACTTGAATTTCAGCAAGTTGGATGTGGTTTACGATAGTATTGTTGCTCATGTTGCAACGCCTGCCATCACTTTTGTGACGACTCCCGAGAAAAGTGCCAATGGTCTGAATGCGCGGGTCACCTTCGACGGCAAGGAGGTTGATGCAACGATGGGGAAGACTTATGCGTTGAACACCAATTCGCTGAAAATGAACGCTTCTGTGAAAGAGAACAAGGCCAAGACAGACTTCCTCAACCATTGGAATCCGACTGCCGACTTCATGTTAGGCAATGCCGTGGTGAAGGTGGACGGCCTCGAAGAGGACATCCGCATCAGCAATATTGACTTCCTGTTTAATTCCACGGAGCTTGATTTCAAGAAAAGCACCTTCCGTATCGGGCAGTCAGACCTCAGCCTGCAAGGCAGCGTGATTGGCATCAAGGAATGGCTGGAAGGCCACGACAATGTGATGAAAGGCGAACTGCTGCTCACCTCCGACATGTTGAATATCAACGAGATCATGGATTTGACAAGTGGTTTGGGCCGTTCGGACGCTGAGCCAGTTGAAGCGACCGTTGAAAACAAGGACGACAACCCGTTTATGGTGCCGATGGGCGTTGACCTCACCTTCGGGATCAAGACGAAGAAGTCGCTGTATGATAACTTTGATCTCAATAACCTGAGTGGCACGCTGACCGTGAAGGACGGTACTTTGATTTTGCAGGAAATCGGTTTCACCAACAAAGCTGCCGAAATGCAGCTGACGGCATTGTACCAGTCGCCACGCGCGAACAATCTTTTCCTCGCCATGGACTTCCACTTGCTCAACGTACAAATCAACGACTTGCTGCACATGGTGCCTTACATCGACACTTTGGTGCCGATGCTGAAGACTTTCGACGGACAGGCCGAGTTCCACATTGGTGCGGAGACCAACCTTCGCTCCAATTACCAGCCCAAGATTTCCACCTTGCGTGCTGCTGCCGACATTGAAGGCAAGAACTTGACGGTTAATGATAAGTTTACCTTTACGAAGATTACGGATATGCTTGACGTGAGCACCAACGGCGAGTATCGTGTCGACAGCCTCGATGTGCAGCTCACCGCCTTCAAGGACGAAATCGATTTGTGGCCATCGCAGATTGCCATCGGGAAATACAAGGTGACGGTGGATGGTCGCATGATGCTCGACAAGAATGGCGAATACCACCTCTCGGTGACGCAGTCGCCCTTGCCAGTGCGTCTTGGATTGAAGATTTCGGGTCCTTTGAACAATTTGGAATACAAGCTTGAAGGCTGCAAATACCCGAACCTGTACAAGCCCAACAAACGCAACGACACCGAGCAGATGTATTTCGAATTGAAGAAGAAAATCGCCGACCGATTGAAGAGCAATGTTAGATAACAATGGCTTATGACTATGGCCTATGGCTGCCCTCACATGAAGGCATGCCATAGGCCATAAGCCATAAGCTATAAGCCATTAATAATCTCCTCAAAACTCCGCTCGTCCTCCAGTCCGTTCATCTTCTCCTGCTTGATGCGCGACTTGCGGCGGGCGTAGCTGTTGGTCTGCAGGTTCATCAAAATCGAGATGACTTGGTTGCTGAAGCCCTGCTTGGTGAGGCAGCAGATTTGCAGGTCGCTCTTGGTGAGGGTGGGGTATTTTT